>NZ_JBFAYB010000085.1:0-37947 GCF_040681075.1 Streptomyces sp. NPDC051907
GCGGCGGCGTATGCCGTTTGTGGGGTGGCCACTCACGGCCAGGGGGCGCGCCGCATGTCGGGCCGGGGGGGGGGGGGGGGTTCCCCCCTCCCGCCCGCACCCGTCTCCCTGCTCCCGTCCCCCTGCACCCGTCCCCCGACGATTAATCAGTTGCCCGCTCCCTGGGCCCCCTGCTCTACTCCCCCACGTCGAGAAGTCCCTCAAGGAGGCGATCATGCGCGGAACGTCCATGTCCACTCAGCAGGCCATCGCCATCCACCTTGAGGACATGACACTTCGTGCACACGCTGAATCTGGGGATCCTGGCGCATATCGACGCCGGTAAGACCAGCCTGACCGAGCGGCTGCTGCATTCCGCCGGAGTCATCGACGAGATCGGCAGCGTCGACGACGGAAGCACCCAGACCGACTCCCTGGCGCTGGAACGACAGCGCGGCATCACCATCAAGTCCGCGGTCGTCTCGTTCGCCGTCGACGACGTCACCGTCAATCTGATCGACACACCCGGCCACCCGGACTTCATCGCCGAGGTGGAACGGGTGCTGAGCGTGCTCGACGGCGCCGTGCTCGTCGTCTCCGCCGTGGAGGGCGTGCAGGCGCAGACCCGCGTCCTGATGCGGACGCTGAAGCGGCTGCGCATTCCCACGCTCGTCTTCGTGAACAAGATCGACCGCAGGGGCGCGCAGTACGACCGTGTGCTGCGGGACCTCGCCGAGAAGCTGTCCCCGTCGATCGTCCCCATGGGGTCGGCCGAGGGGCTCGGCACGAGGGAGGCGGCCAGCGTCCCGCACACCGCCGCCGACGGCTCGTTCACGGGCCGGCTGGCCGAGCTGCTCGCCGACCACGACGACGCGTTCCTGGCCGCGTACGTGGACGACGCGACGACGCTCGCGTACGACGAGATCCGCGCGGAGCTGGCCGCGCAGACCCGGCGGGCGCTGGTGCATCCGGTGTACTTCGGCTCGGCGATCACCGGCGCCGGCGTGGACGCGCTGGTCCGCGGGATCAAGGAGCTGCTGCCGGCGGCCGGGGGCGATGCCGAGGGGCCGGCGTCGGGCAGCGTGTTCAAGGTCGAACGCGGGCCGGCCGGGGAGAAGATCGCGTACGTCCGGATGTTCTCGGGAACGGTCCGGATCCGCGACCGGCTGCGCATCGGCCAGGACGGCGAGGGGAAGGTCACCGCGGTCAGCGTCTTCGACCACGGGACGGCCGTCCGGCGCCCGTCGGTCGCGGCAGGGCAGATCGGCAAGCTGTGGGGGCTCGGCGACGTCCGGATCGGCGACGCCGTCGGCGACCCGTCGGCGGAGCCGCCGAAGACCACGGCGGAGCGCCAGTTCGCCCCGCCGACGCTGGAGACCGTCGTCGTCCCCAGCCGCCCGGCCGACAGGGGCGCTCTGCACAGCGCGCTCGCCCAGCTCGCCGAGCAGGATCCGCTGATCGATCTGCGGCAGGACGACATCCGGCAGGAGATCTCCGTATCGCTCTACGGCGAGGTGCAGAAGGAGGTCGTCCAGGCGACCCTGGCCGACGAGTTCGGCGTGGACGTCGGCTTCCGGGAGACGACGACCCTCTGTGTCGAGCGGCCGGTCGGATCGGGCTCGGCCGTCGAGATCATCGACCAGGACCCGAATCCGTTTCTGGCGACCGTCGGGCTGCGCGTCGACCCGGCGCCACTGGACTCCGGCGTGGAGTTCCGGCTGGGCGTCGAGCTCGGCTCGATGCCGTACTCCTTCTTCAAGGCGGTCGAGGAGACCGTGCTGCAGACACTTCAGCAGGGAGTGCGCGGCTGGCGGGTCACCGACTGCACGGTCACCATGACGCACAGCGGCTACTGGCCGCGCCAGAGCCACTCCCACGGCGTCTTCGACAAGTCCATGTCGAGCACGGCCGGCGACTTCCGGCAGCTGACGCCGCTGGTCCTGATGAGCGCGCTGGAGCAGGCGGGGACCAGGGTGCACGAGCCCCTGCACCGCTTCCGCCTGGAGCTGCCCGAGGACGCCCTCGGGCCGGTCCTGCCGGTGCTGGCCCGGCTGCGCGCGTTCCCGAGGACGCAGGCGACGCAGGGCGCCGTCTGCGTCCTGGAGGGCGAGATCCCGGCGGCCGAGGTGCACGCCCTGGAGCGGCAGCTGCCCGCGCTGACGCACGGCGAGGGGGTGCTGGAGTCCGCCTTCGAGCGCTATGAGCCGGTCGTCGGCACGATTCCGGACCGGCCGCGGACGGACTGCAATCCGCTCGACCGCAGCGAGTATCTGCTGCGGGTGGTCAGACTGCGGTGAGCGCGCGCCGTCCGCGGGCGCGCTCGGACGGGCGGGCGGACGGGCCGCGAGACGGCTCTGGCGCGGTCGGACGGGCGGGCGGCTCTGGAGCGTACGGGCGGGGAGAGGCTCTGGCGCGTACGCCGTCTCCCCGTCCGTCCGAGCGGCTTTCGGGCCGCCTCGCTCAGTGCTCGACGACCTTGCCGTCGCGGACCTCGATACGGCGGGTGACGTGCACCGCGTCGAGCATCCGGCGGTCGTGCGTGACCAGCAGCAGGGTGCCGGTGTAGGAGTCGAGGGCGGACTCCAGCTGCTCGATCGCGGCGAGGTCGAGGTGGTTCGTCGGCTCGTCGAGTACGAGGAGGTTGACGCCGCGCCCCTGGAGCAGCGCGAGGGCGGCTCGGGTGCGCTCGCCCGGCGAGAGCGTGGTGGCCGGCCGCAGCACATGGTCGGCCTTGAGGCCGAACTTGGCGAGCAGGGTGCGCACTTCGGCGGGCTCGGTGTCGGGAACGGCCGCGCAGAAGGCGTCGAGGAGGGTCTCGGTGCCGTAGAAGAGCCCGCGCGCCTGGTCGACCTCGCCGACCACGACGCCGGAGCCGAGGGAGGCGTGGCCCGCGTCGAGGGCGAGCCGGCCCAGCAGGGCGGCGAGCAGGGTGGACTTGCCCGCGCCGTTCGCGCCGGTGATCGCGACCCGGTCCGCCCAGTCGATCTGGAGGCTGGCCGGTCCGAAGGCGAAGTCGCCGCGGCGGACCTCGGCGGAGCGGAGCGTCGCCACGACGGCGCCCGAGCGGGGCGCGGCGGCGATCTCCATCCGCAGCTCCCACTCCTTGCGGGGCTCCTCCACCGTGTCGAGGCGCTCGATCATGCGCTGCGTCTGGCGTGCCTTGGCAGCCTGCTTCTCGCTCGCCTCGCTGCGCATATTGCGGCCGATCTTGTCGCCGTCGGTCGCCTTGCGCCGGGCGTTCTTGACGCCCTTGTCCATCCAGGAGCGCTGCATCTGGGCGCGGCCCTCGAGGGCGGACTTCTTGTCGGCGTACTCCTCGAAGTCCTCGCGGGCGTGGCGGCGGGCCCGCTCGCGCTCCTCCAGGTACGCGGTGTAGCCGCCACCGTAGAGCGTGATCTGCTGCTGTGCGAGGTCGAGTTCGAGGACCTTGGTGACGGTACGGGTCAGGAACTCGCGGTCGTGGCTGACCACCACGACGCCGGCGCGCAGCCCGCCGACGAACCTCTCCAGGCGCTCGAGCCCGTCCAGGTCGAGGTCGTTGGTCGGCTCGTCGAGCAGGAAGACGTCGTAGCGGGACAGCAGCAGGGAGGCGAGACCCGCGCGGGCCGCCTGGCCGCCGGAGAGGGCGGTCATCGGCTGGTCCAGGCCGATCGTCAGCCCGAGCGACGCGGCGACCTCCTCGGCGCGCTCGTCCAGGTCCGCGCCGCCGAGGCCGAGCCAGCGCTCCAGGCTGTCGGCGTACGCGTCGTCCGCGCCGGGCGCGCCCTCGACGAGCCCCTGGGTCGCCGCGTCCATGGCGACCTGGGCGGAGGCGACGCCGGTCCGCCGGGCGAGGAACTCCCGCACGGTCTCCCCGGCGCGCCGCTCGGGCTCCTGCGGGAGGTGCCCGACGACGGCGGTGGGCGGCGAGAGCCGCAGCTCGCCCTGCTCGGGCCGGTCGAGCCCGGCGAGCATCCGCAGCAGGGTCGACTTGCCGGCGCCGTTGACGCCGACGAGCCCGATGACGTCGCCGGGAGCGACGACGAGATCGAGGCCGGAGAAGAGGGAGCGATCGCCGTGGGCGGCGGCGAGGTCTTTGGCGACAAGGGTGGCAGTCATGAGGGAACCGATCCTAATGCGGCCTGCGCGGGCCCCAGCCCCCGAGCCCCGGGCCGGGGGTTCGAGCGCCTCGGGGCCTCGCGACCGGGCTCGGGCACCGCCCGCCGCCCATCAAGCCGCCCCTATGGGACCCAAGGACCCCCCGACCAGGCTCCGGGCCCGGCGCCGCCCGCCGCCGCTCAGGCCACCCCTCGGGGACCCAAGGACCCCGCGACCAGGCTCCGGCCCCCGGTGCCGCGCACCGCCGATCAGGCCGCCCCTATGGGACCCAAGGCCCCCCGACCAGGCTCCGGCCCCCGGCGCCGCGCGCCGCCGCTCAGGCCGCCCCTCCTCAGGCCTCTGGTCGCCGCATCGGCGCCACCCGCACGCTCCCCATGGTCCGGGCCACCAGGAACGCCTGACCCTTCACCGCCGCCGTCTCCAGGGGGATGAGGTGCTCGCCCGCCGCGAGCATGCCGTCGAACAGCTCGCGGGTGTGGGTGCGGTAGAGCCGGTCCAGGCGGTACGCCACCAGCTTGACCCGGCAGGCCGAGGTCACCTCCACCGCCGCCCCGCCGTTCTGCGGGGCGAGCCGGGTCAGGCGGCGCAGCTCCGGCGGGCTGTGGTCCAGGGCCTGCTCGATCTGGGCCACCAGCAGCGGGATGATCGGGGCGAGCCCGTCGACGTACGCCACGTCCGCGCCGGCCCGCGCGAACGCCGCCCGCACCGCCGCGCGCTCCTTCTCGCCGACCGCCCGCCCGAAGGCCACCGCGCCGTACGTCCGCAGCTCGTCGTCGGGGACCTGGGGCGCGTCGTGGGTGATCTCCGCGCCGATGCCGATCGTCCGCAGCGCGGCGGCCAGCTTGGCGAGCACCGCCACCCGCGCGCCGATCAGCAGCACCCGGCGGCGGACCGGCGGGGCCGCGTCCCCGTCCGGGAGCAGCCGCTCCAGCTCGGCGCGGTACTCCTCGCCGCGGAAGCGGAACGGCCCTATCCCCGCATAGCCGTTGCGGTCCAGATCCGCCGTGGCGTCCGTCTGCCAGGCGAAGTCCCGCCAGACGACGTCGTCGCCGTCCCGCTCGATGACGGCGGTCACGGCGCCGCACCGGATGTCCTCGCACTCCGGACAGCCGTAGATCACACAGCGTCCGCCCTCCAGCGGCGGCTGCGCGTCCAGCAGCAGGGTGCGCACCTGCGCGGTGAAGATCGCGGGAGGCACGTCGGAGGCCAGCGGCGAGACGGCGTCGAGGTCGGAGAGCTGGAACAGCAGCGGCCGTCCGTCGACGATGAAGTCCATGAAGTCCCGGTGCACTTGATAGGCGCCACCTTCGAGGACTCCCCCGGCCCGCATCGCCGGCGCCAGCCCGAAGGTCGCGTACTCGGCAGACATGTCCTGAGTATCCCCAGCTGCGAGCAGTTCTGAGCACGGGTTCTCGCATTGGGCTACCGTCCAGCCATGACAGGCGACGCGGGCGGTGCGGGCGATGTGATCGTGGTGGGCGGCGGGGTCATCGGCCTGACCACGGCGATCGTGCTGGCGGAGAGCGGCGGCAGGGTGCGTCTGTGGGCCCGGGATCCCGCCGAGAAGACGACGTCGGCGGTGGCGGGCGCGCTGTGGTGGCCGTACCGCATCGAGCCCGAAGAGCGCGTCGGCGACTGGGCCGTGGCCTCGCTGCGGAGGTACGAGAAGCTGGCGGCCCGTCCCCAGGAGACGGGCGTGCGGCTGGTCGCGGGCGTCCAGGCCGGCGAGCGGCTGGACGGGCTGGGGCCGTGGGCGGGGCAGTTGGCCGAGGTGCGCGAGGCGGCGGCGCACGAGCTGCCGACGGGATACGACACCGGGATCTGGGCGCGGCTGCCGCTCGTCGACATGCCCGTGCATCTGGCCTGGCTGCGGGCGCGGCTCCAGGCGGCGGGTGGCACGGTGGAGATCCGGTCGGTCGGCGACTTCGCCGAGGCGGCCGCCGAGGCGCCGACCGTGGTGGACTGCACGGGGATCGACGCGCGCGAGCTGGCCCGCGACCCGCGAGTGGGCCCGGTGCGCGGCCAGTTGGTGCTGGTGGAGAACCCGGGGATCGAGGAGTGGTTCACCGCGGTCGACCACTCGTCCAGCGAGTCGACGTACTTCTTTCCGCAGCCCGGCCGGCTGGTCCTGGGCGGCACGGCCGAGGAGGGCGACTGGAGTCTGACGCCCGATCCGGCGACCGCCGAGGCGATCGTGGCCCGCTGCGCGCTCATCCGCCCGGAGATCGCGAAGGCCCGGGTGCTGGGGCACCAGGTGGGGCTGCGGCCGGCGCGGGAGGGCGGTGTGCGGATCGAGTCCGAGCCGCTGCCCGGCGGCGGGCTGCTGGTGCACAACTACGGCCACGGGGGCGCGGGGGTGACGGTCGCGTGGGGCTGCGCCGATGCGGCGGCCGCTCTCGCGCGCCGGGCCGGCTGAGCGCCTCCCCGGCCCAAGCATGCTCAGACCCGCCCCCTGACACAGCCGAGCGCCGCCCGCCCCGAGCGAACCGGGGCGGGCGGCGCCGTCGCCTCAGGCCGAGAACGCGTTGTTGTTCTCGGAGTCCTCGCACTGCTGAGCCCTGGCCAGCAGCGCGTTCGAGACCGCGATCCCGTGGCGCCACTCCTGGTACCGGCCCGCGACCTTCGCGCGCTCGGCGGCCTGGCGGGTCTTGGCCGCGTCCACGCGCAGCTGCGCCGGGTTGCAGGTGATCATCCCACCGGCGGGCGCCGCCTGGGCCGGTGCGGAGGCGAGTGCGAGACCGCCCGCCATCAGGGCGGTCACAGCGAGGGTGGTGATGCGTCGACGCATGGGTGTCTCCAAGTGCAGGTGGTGCTTGCCCCGTTGAGGGGGTTGATCAATACCAATCGGTAACTTTACCGACATGATCAACTCTTGGTGACCACAGGCCGGTCCTCCTCCGGCTCCGGCCCCGGCCCCGGGCCGATGCGGATCTCGAAGTCGCCGTCGTACTTCGCGTGCCCCGCGATCACCGCGGACTCGACCGCCTCGTCGCCGCGCTCGCCGCGCACGATCAGCGGGTCGTGCCGCAGATCGCGCATCAGGGCCACGCACATCCCGATCATCACGATCACGAACGGCGCGGCCACCAGGATCGTCAGATTCTGGAGTCCGGCCAGCGCGTCGCCCTTGCCGTTCCCGATCAGCAGCATGATCGCGGCGACCGCCCCGGTCAGCACGCCCCAGAAGACGACCACCGGCTTCGACGGCTCGAAGCTGCCCTTCTGCGAGAGCGTGCCCATCACGATGGACGCGGCGTCCGCGCCCGACACGAAGAAGATGCCGACGAGGATCATCACCAGCAGGCTCATCACGGTCGGAATCGGATACTCCTGGAGCACCGCGAAGAGCTGTCCCTCCGGCGTCGCCTCCTCGCCCAGCCGGCCGCTCTCCTGAAGCGTCATCGCCGTGCCGCCGAAGACCGCGAACCAGACCAGGCTGACCGTGCTCGGCACCAGGATGACCCCGCCCACGAACTGGCGGATCGTCCGCCCCCGGCTGATGCGGGCGATGAACATGCCGACGAAGGGCGTCCAGGAGATCCACCACGCCCAGTAGAAGACCGTCCAGCTGCCCAGCCAGTCCCCCACGCCCTCGCCGCTGGAGGCCTCGGTGCGGCCGGCCAGCTCGGCCAGGTCGCCGAAGTAGGCGGCGATCGACGTCGGCAGCAGATCGAGGATGATGATCGTCGGCCCGGCGACGAACACGAACACGGCCAGCAGCAGCGCCAGCACCATGTTGATGTTGGACAGCCACTGGATGCCCTTCTCCACGCCGGAGACCGCGGACAGCACGAAGGCCACGGTGAGCGTCGCGATGATGCCGACCAGCAGCCCGGTGCTGACCTTCTCCAGCCAGCCCAGCTCGGTCACCCCACTGCCGATCTGGAGGGCGCCCAGGCCCAGCGAGGCGGCGGACCCGAAGAGCGTGGCGAAGATCGCCAGAATGTCGATCACCCGGCCGGGAACGCCCAGCGCGCTCTTCTCGCCGATGAGCGGCACGAAGACGGCGCTGATCGTCTGCCGACGGCGGCGCCGGAAGGTGCTGTACGCGATGGCGAGCCCCACCACCGCGTAGATCGCCCAGGGGTGCAGCGTCCAGTGGAAGAGGGTCGTGGCCATCGCCGTCTCCATGGCCTGCGCCGGGTCGGCGGGGTCCGTGCCGGGCGGCGGCTCGACGAAGTGCGCCAGCGGCTCGCTCACCCCGTAGAACATCAGGCCGATACCCATGCCGGCGCTGAACATCATCGCGACCCAGGACACCGTGCGGAACTCGGGGCCCTCGCTCTCCTGCCCGAGCGGGATCTTGCCGTACCGGCTGATCGCCAGCCAGAGCGCGAAGACCACGAAGCCGGACGCGGCGAGCACGAAGGCCCAGCCGCCGTTGTGGATCAGCCCGCTCAGCATCGAGCTGGAGACGTCCTCCAGCGTGTCGGTGGCCACCGCTCCCCACACGACGAAGGCCACGGTGAGAACGGCGGTGACGCCGAAGACCACGCGGTCGGTCGAGGGCCGCCCGGTCTCCTGGGGATGGCCGGGGAGGTCGGCCGTCACCGACAGCTCTCCCCGGCCTTCCGGTCGGTTTTCGTCTTGCGACACAAGTGGCACCTTTCAGCGGTACGGAGAACCTGCTTTCGCACTCCGTTACCCCCTACCACATGTGATGCACATCACGGTTCTCAACAGGCGGTGATCGCCTGCCCCGATGTCAGACGGTAGGTCGCCCGGGCGTCGAGGAGCAGCGGGATCAGCTTGCGCTGGGACTGCCTCAGCGGCACGAAGGCGCCGCTCCCCTCGGGCCGCGCAGCCACCCCGTGCAGGGCCAGTTCGTCGCGCACGTCGGCGTACTGGGCGCCGTCCAGCCGGTAGCCGCAGGGCGGGTCGGCCAGGATCTCGTCCTCGGTCGCCGGGTCGTTGTCCGCGCCGCCCAGATAGACCGGCCCGCGGTCTCTCAGGCCCGACAGGCGTGCGGCCGAGGTCGCGGCCTCGATCCGGCCGCGCCGCTCGTCGCTGAAGGAGAACAGTCCGCCGAGGGCGGAGAGTTGGCTCTCGACCCGCCGGCGGTTGTTCGCCGCCGGGTCCGCCTTCTCCTCCTCGGTCATCGGGTCGACCCGGCTCTCGATCAGCAGACCGACCGAGTTCTTGATCCCCGAGGCGTTGCGCAGAATGCGCTCCTGGCCGTCGCCCGCGGTCTGCTTGATCGGATCGCCGGTGACCGGGTCGGTCCAGATGCCGTAGGTGCCGGTGCTGTAGCCGTGGTCGTGCGCGGCGGGGCGGACGTACCGGCCGGACAGCGCCTGCGACTCCCGGTGGACGGCCGCGTCGGTGTTGAGGTTGCGCGGCCAGAGGTCGAAGAGGTCCTTGTCGTAGTACAGCGGGGTCGCGCCGTACTCGTGCAGGTCGTAGACGACGTCCGGGCGCTGATCGCGGAAGACGGCGGCGACGGCCCGCCCCTCCGCGGTCTCCAGGGCGATGTGGTCGCGGTTGACGTCCACCCCGGCGGCGTTGCCGCGGGTGTTCGCGGCGCGCCCGTCCGGGTTGGCGGTGGGGACGGCCAGGACGCGCGTACGCGCGAGGAAGCGCCGGGTGTCGCGGTCCTGGGCGTACGCCAGATCGCGGATCGTGGTCAGACAGGCCTCGCGGCCCGACGGCTCGTTGCCGTGCTGGCTGCAGATCAGCAGCACGGTGTGGGAGGCGTGCCGCGCGCCGACGCTCACCAGCTGGAGCGGGCGGCCCTGCTCGGTGACGCCGATCTTCCCGACCGTCATGCGCGCGCTGCCCCGGTCGACGGCTGCCAGGAACGCCTGCTCCTCGGGCTGGCTGGTCCAGCGCGCCCCCTGGCTGGCCTCGAAGCCGGTGCGGGGCAGCGGGTCGTGCGCGGCCTGCGCGGGGGCGGCGACCAGCGGCACGGCGAGCGCCGCGGACGCGACCGTCAGAGCGAGGGCGCGGACGGGCGAGGTCGTGCGGCGAGGGGACCTCGCGCGGAAGGGGGACTTCATCGGGTGCTGCCTCCCGGAATCGGACGGATCGGACGCGGTTCGGCCACCCCGTCGAGGCGGGACTCGCGGGGGCCGGCCGTCTCAGCAGACCCCGCGACGGCCCTCAGATAGGCGGAGGCGCCGCCGACGACGGGCAGTCTCGCCGCCGTACGGGCGAGGTCGAGGGTGAGCGTGGGCTTCGTGGCCGGAGGGTCGATCAGATCGCGGTCCGTGCCCGCGACGATCAGGGCGAGCCGGTGCCCGGCCGGGACGACATGGTCGGAGGCGTGCAGGTCGAGGGTGATGGTGTACGGCCTGCCGGGGGTCAGCGGGCGGCCCTTGGCGTCGGAGGCGTAGTTGCCGAGATCGGCCCAGCCGCGGCTGAAGACCGTGTAGTCGACGTCGGCCGTGCGCGCCTCGGTCTCCTTGAAGCAGGAGCTGTCCCCTGAGGTGCTCGCGCCCCAGCAGGTGCGCTCGGCGAGGGTGGCGATGCCCTCGCCGGGCGCCGCGTAGTCGCGGATGGTGTCGGGACCCACGTCGACCAGGACCGCCGACAGATGGGCGCTCGCCGTAGACGGAGCGACGGTGACGGTCGCCTTCGCCGACCCGGACAGCCGCAGGTCCCGGCTGAGCGGCGGGGTGACGAATCCGGCCTTGGCCGGGGTCGGCTGGTCGACGGCGGCGGCCCAGTCGGTCTCGTCGAGCAGCGGGTCGTCGGCGAAGGTCTCGGTCGCTCCGGGGCGCGCGGGGGCCAGCCCGAGCGTGCCGACGCCCGGGAGCTCGCCCTTGCCGGGGCGCAGGCTGGTGGTCTGCGTGGCGCGCGGCGGCCAGACGCGGTCGGTCGACCACTGGTCGGGGGCGCGCTCGACGTCGGCCATCGGCTCGCGCTCGACGCCGTTGTCGTAGCCGAGGAGATAGTGGTCGAACCAGCGGTGCAGGGTGGAGACCCACTCTGTGCGCCGGAAGTCGAACGGGTCGACGTGCCCGGTCTGCGAGAGCCAGATCTTGCGCTCCACGCCCTGTCGGGCGAGGGCGTCCCACCACTGGCCGAAGTGCTTGGCGCGGACGTTGAGGTCCTGCATCCCGTGCACGACGAAGACGCTGGCCTCGACCCGGTCCGCGTCCGGCACATAGTCGCGCTCGCCCCACAGCCGGGTGAGGTCGCCGGTGCGCGGCGCCTCGTCGACCAGCCGCTTCTGGACCGCCTGGCAGCGGGCCCTGGCCTCCGGGCTCTCCACATAGTCCGAGAGCCATTCGGGGCCGGAGTCGTACAGCGGCGCGCCCTTGGCGAAGTAGTAGTCGTACCAGGAGGAGATGGCCCCGATCGGGACGATCGTCTTGAGGCCCTCGACCCCGGTGGCGGCCACGCCGTTGGCGATCGTGCCGTCGTAGCTCTTGCCGATCATGCCGGTGTCGCCGGTGCTCCAGTCGGCGCGGGCCCGCTCGGCCCCGGTGCGCGTGGTGTAGCCGCGCGCCCGGCCGTTCAGCCAGTCGACGACGGCCTTGGCGGACTGGACGTCGGAGCGCCCGCCGACGTCGACGCAGCCGTCGGAGCGGTTGGTGCCCGCCAGGTCGACGGCGACGAAGGCGTAGCCGCGCGGAACGAAGTAGTTGTCGTAGTAGAGCGGGAACTGGACCGGCTTCCCGTTCGCGTCGTACGTCTTCCTCTGGCTCTCGTTGCCGCGTCCGCAGCAGGCGTAGTACGGGCTGGCGTCCATGATGACCGGGATCTTCCGGCCCTGCTGCGCGGGCTCGCGCGGACGCACGACGTCCACGGCCACCCGGTCGGTCTGGCCGTCCCCGTCGCCGTCGAGGCGCGTGTCCACCCATACGGACTCACGGACGGCGTTCTCGTACGAGTAGACGGGCTTGCTCTCCCTGACCGTACGGCTCTCCTGGGCGGGCGCGCCCTGCGCCCCCGTCGGGGTGAGGCTCACGGCCATCAGAGCGGCCGAGGCCGCCACCATCAGCGATCTGCACCTCAATCGGGTGCCCCGCGCACGTATCGACATGGGCGGACGGTACTCCGGCCAACTCCCGTGCGACAGGGGGCAGTCAGCACACCAGAGGGACCGATGGGGCGCAGCGGGTCATGTCGGCCGAATGGCGATCATGTGAAAGGCCGAGCCGCGCTCCTGACGGCGGGCGCCGCGGCTGTCTAGGGTCGACGAGAAGATCATCGGCCCCCACGACTTGGAGCTTCTGTGCACCGCAGACTCATCGTCCCGAGCACGCTCGCGGCCTCCTTGCTGCTGGCGATCCCAGCGTCGGCCGCCGACGTCTCCGCGGGCGCCCCGGGCATCGGCGACCCCTACTACCCGGCCAGCGGAAACGGCGGATACGACGTCTCCCACTACGACCTGAGGCTGAAGTACCAGCCGAAGACGGACCTGCTGGAGGGCACGGCGACCCTGCTGGCCACCGCCAAGCAGGATCTGAGCCGGTTCAACCTCGACTTCGGTCTGAAGGTCAGCGAGGTGCTGGTCAACGGCAAGAAGGCGAAGATCGCCACCAGCGGCGACCACGAGCTCGAGATCACTCCGTCCGCGCCGCTGGCCAAGGGCAAGTCCCTGTCGGTGGTCGTCCGCTACGCCGGAAAGCCCTCCGAGCTCAGTATCGGCGGCTACACCGCCTGGCACCGCACGCCGGACGGCGGAGTCGCCGCCCAGGAGCCGGACTCGGCCGTGTGGTGGTTCCCGAGCAACGACCACCCGCTGGACAAGGCGACGTACGACGTGTCGGTCTCGGTGCCCGACGGCAGCCAGGCCATCAGCAACGGCGTGCTCCAGTCGCAGAGCTCGCGCCTGGGCTGGACGCGCTACAACTGGCGCTCCAACAAGCCGCAGGCGTCGTATCTCGCCACGCTCGCCGTCGGGAAGTTCGACGTCACGACGGACAAGACCGCCGACGGGCTGCCGATCCTCAACGCGTACAGCAAGGACCTCGGCGACAACGCCGGCGCGGCGCGCGCCAGCATCGAGCGGACCGGTGAGGTCGCCGAGTGGCTGACCGGGCTCTTCGGCCCGTACCCCTTCAACGCGCTCGGCGGCTATGTCCCCAATGTGACCAGCGGCTACGCGCTGGAGACGCAGACCCGCCCGTTCTACAGCCCGCGGCAGTTCGCGAACGGCGCGAACGTCTCCGTGGTCGTCCACGAGCTGGCCCACCAGTGGTACGGCGACAGCGTCTCCGTCGACGGCTGGAAGGACATCTGGGTCAACGAGGGCTTCGCCCGCTACAGCCAGTGGCTGTGGTCGGAGAAGGAGGGCGAGGGCACCGCGCAGGAGCTGGCGGACTACGTCTACGCCCAGCGCGCGGCCGACGACCCGTTCTGGACGGTCAAGCCGGGCGACCCCGGCCCGGAGAAGCAGTTCGACATCGCGGTGTACGACCGGGGAGCGCTGGCGCTCCAGGCGCTGCGCAACGCGATCGGCGACGAGGACTTCTTCGCGATCCTCAAGGGCTGGCCGGCCGAGTACGCCTATGGCAACGCCAAGGTCGGCGACTTCGTGAAGTACGCGGAGAAGGTCTCGGGCAAGCCGCTCGCCGGGCTCTTCGACACCTGGCTGTACCAGCCGTCGAAGCCGGCCGCGCCTGCTGCGGCGGACGCGAAGATCGCGCAGAAGAAGCCGAAGTCGCAGTCAGCGTCGAAGTCGCAGTCGGCCGAGGCGGGCGGGGCGGGCGCGTCGGCCCAGGCCGGGCAGCCGGCGAAGCCCGCGCAGCCGAAGTCGTGGAAGAAGATCGCGGCGACGAACACGATCCACGACCACGGTCGCGGTCACGGTCACGGTCACGACGGCCGCTGACAGGGGCTGCCGAGAGGGGCCGCTGGCTGGGAGCCGCTGATGGGCTGCCTCCGGCGAGGGGCCCTGTCGGAGGGCGGGTGCCCCGGCGGACCGTCAAGGAGTCGCGGGCGGGGTCTGCCGGAGGCCGAGCCCCGACGGACCGTCGAGGAGTCGCCAGCAGGGTCTGCCCCCGGCGAGTGGGCCCCTGCCGGACGCCGTTCCCCGGCAGGCCGTCGAGGAGTCGCAAGCGCCGTCGTCCCACAGGGGCGGCGGCGCTTTCCGCTGGTCGCCTGAGCAGCGCGAGAGCGCTCTCTGAGGGGTGTGCCCGGCCCCGATACCCTGTATCCGCAGCAGCTCACGCCGTCAGACGAGGAGCGCCAGCCTTGCCCGAGCAGACCACCGGGGCCCGCCCCACGCTGGAAGCCGTCGCCGCCCGCGCCGGCGTCTCCCGGGCCACGGCCTCCCGGGTCGTCAACGGCGGCGCGGGCGTGCGCCCGCCGCTGGTCGACAAGGTGCGCCGGGCGGTCGAGGAGCTCGGATACGTACCGAACCACGCGGCCCGCACGCTGGTCACCCGCCGCAACGGCGCCGTCGCCGTGATCATCGCCGAGCCCGAGTTCAGGATCTTCTCCGACCCCTTCTTCGAACAGCAGGTCCGGGGCATCAGCCGTGAACTGACGGCGAACGACTCCCAGTTGGTGCTGCTCTGGGTGGAGGGGCCGGGCGACTACGACCGGATCGCGCGCTATCTCGGCGGCGGCCACGTCGACGGCGCGCTGGCCTTCTCCCTGCACACCGACGACGAACTCCCCTCCATCATCCGCCGGGTCGAGGTACCGACGGTCTTCGGCGGCAGGCCGGGCTGGCCGGGCGCGGCCTCGGAACAGGCCGTCACGTACGTCGACTGCGACAACCGCGGCGGCGCCCGCGACGCCGTACGCCACCTGGTCTCGCTCGGCCGCGAACGCATCGCGCACATCGCCGGTCCGCGCGACCAGACCTCCGCGCAGGACCGGATCGACGGCTACCGCGATGTGCTGCCGCCCCCCGATCCGGAGCTGGTCTGCCAGGGCGACTTCACCGCGGAGAGCGGGGCGCGGGCCATGGCCGAGCTGCTGGAGCGCCGCCCCGACGTCGACGCCGTCTTCGCCGCCAACGACCTGATGGCCTCGGGGGCGCTGCGGACGCTGCGCGCGGCGGGGCGGCGGGTGCCGCAGGACGTGGCGCTGGTGGGCTTCGACGACATGGCATCGGTCGTGGAGGCGACCGATCCCCCGCTGACGACGATCCGTCAGGACATCGAGGGCATGGGCCGGTTGATGGTCCGGCTGCTGATGCGGATGCTGCACGAGAGCGGCCCGGACGCCTCGCCGCCGGGACCGGTGATCACCGCGACCACGCTGGTGCGGCGGGCCTCCGCCTGAGCGGCGCGTGCTCGGCGGCTCGCCCCGGACCTGCGCTGCCCTGCCCGGCTCAGCGCGCTCGGCGGTGCGGCGAGACCCCCGCAGCCCTGGCGGCGCGGCGCGCCTCGCGGGCGAGCGGAAGGTAGCGCAGCCGCTCGGGGAGCACGGGAACGACGAGCCGTACGACCGCGCAGAACCGGCGCAGCGTCCGCTCCTGCTCGTCCGTCCACTCCAGGCCGATGGCTGCTCGGGCGTCCGGCGGCATCAGCCCGATGGTCATGAAGCGGCGGAAGCGCGCGAGGCGGGGCAGCAGCACCGGCCACAGCAGACGCAGCAGCAGCCGCAGCGCCGGCGGCCCATAGGACGGCGCCGGCACGGGCGCGTCCACGTCGACCAGTTCGCGGACGACGACGGTCGCCTCGATCTCGTCGGCGAGCACCTTGCGGTAGTACGGCCAGAACTCCTCGATGGTCTGCGGCATGTCCCGGTCGTGGATCCCGAGTATCCGGCCGACCTGGAGCCACTCCGCGTACAGCTTCCGCTCCTGCGCCTTCGTCAGCGGGCGCACCAGATAGCGGGTCGCGTGCTGGTAGACGGGGAAGCCGGTGGCGTGGACCCAGGAGTAGTAGGCGGGGCTGAGCGCGTGGTAGCGGCGGCCGTGGGCGTCGGCGCCCTGGATCGTCCGGTGCAGCTCGCGGAGCCTGCGGCCCTCCTCGGCCGCGGCCTCTCCGCCGTACACCCACAGCTGGAGCGAGCGCAGCGAGCGCTCTCCGCGGCCCCAGGGGTCGGTGCGGAACACGGAGTGCTCGTCGACGCCCGCGCCGACGGCGGGGTGCGCGACCTGGAGGGTAAGGGCGGCGGGCAGCATCAGCAGCGCCCGGACGTCGCCCGCGAGGCTCCACAGCACTCCGCCCGGCGGAGGCGGCACGGGATCTGCTGCGGCCCTGCTCATCGGTGCGCTCCCAGGAGTAGGCAGGCGCGGCGCTCGCGCTCGGTGTCTCGAGTCCATTATGCGATCGGAAGATCGCCGACCGCGTCCGGGGACGGCGCGAGGGCCCTCCCGGCGGCTTGGGGGAACGTCCTGGCCCCGGCGGCGACCCGCCACGACCCGCGGCGGTCCGCTCCCGGCCGGCTGCCTGCCCTGCTCTGCTCGGCCCGGTGTGAGCGGGCGCCGCCCCGCTCAGAAGCCGAGCCGCTGCCTGCCGCTACGGACCCTGCTGGGCGTCCGCCTTCTCGGGCTGCGCGGGCACCAGCGTCAGCAGCCGCTCCAGGTCGTCGAGTCCCTCGCGGGCCGCCGCGATCCGCTCCCGGAGCTCCCTCGCGGACGCGACGGCCGGATCCGCCGGCGGCCGGGGCGACTTGCGGCGCGCGTCCAGCGCGCGAGCCTGCTCCAGCGAGTCGATCACCACGCCGATCAGCAGGTTGACCATGAGGAACGAGCTGAGCAGCACATACGAAGCGTAGTAGACGATCGACCAGGGCGAGATCTGCAGCCCGGCGTGGACCGCGTCGCCGAGTCCGTCGAGCGTCATCAGCACGAAGAGCGTGAGCGCCGCGCGCCCGAGCGAGCCGTAGTGCTCGGGGTCGTCGGCGGCGAAGCAGGCCCAGCCGAGCATCGCGTACATGTACAGCAGCAAGGCGCCGACCAGCAGAAAGCTCACGGCGCCGGGAACGCTCTTGCCGATCGCCGTGAGAATGATGCGCAGTTGGGGCAGGAAGCGCGCCGTGCGCACGACCCGGGCCATCCGCAGCAACCGCAGCACGGTGGTGTTCTCGCTGAGGAACGGAAGGAATGCGCAGCCCACGACCACCATGTCGAAGAGGTTCCAGGGATTGCGGAAGAAGGCCCCGGGACGGTCCGCGTGAGAAGCGGCGCGCAACAGGATCTCGACCGTGAACAGGCCCAGGAGCACGTGTTCCAGGAGTTTCAGGTGCGCCTCCCAGCGGTCGGCGAAGCCGGCGTACGTCTCCACTCCCAGAAGCGTCGCGTTGACGGCGATGGCGCAGACGGCCGCCGCGGAGAACCATTCCGCCTCGGTCCACAGGCGGGCCCGCCGCGCCAGTTCGCCCCGTCGGTCGCGCGCGGCTTTGGTGTAGAGACTCATTCCATTCCCCACCTGGTATGTATTCCTGATGTGCGTCGTCTCGGCTGTGAACTCACCGGCTTTGCGCACGCATATCCGTTCGGTATGCGGCGTACACCCATGAGTTCGACAAGATCACCCATAGGGGGACGGTTACGCACACATGCTCGACTGCTCGGCGTTCTCCGGACCGGGAATACGGAAGGCCGAAGGCTGCCGGTGGCGGCCTTCGGCCTGGTGAACTGCTGGACTGTTGAACTGCTGGACTGTTGAACTGCTGGGCTGGTGAACCGTCGACCTAGCGGGCCGGCGGACCGACTGGCGGACTGACTGGCTGTCGGTGACGGACTGGCGTCGACGTCAGTCCGTGGCGCGCGAGCGCTGCACCGACGCCCCCGTCGGCTCCCCGAGGATGCGCTCGGCGAGCTCGCGCGCCCAGGTCTCCAGATCCGGCTGCAACTCCCCGCCGGCTGCGACCCGTTCGGCCTCGATCGCCGCACGACCGGAGACGAGGATCCGCTCGCGCTCGCGCATCCCCTCCTCCCGGGCCTGCGCGATCAGCCGCGTGCCCTCCTCGTAGGCCTGCTGGCGCGTGTGGGCGGCGTCGTGGCGGGCCGCGGCCAGCACGGCGTCGTGCTCGTTCCGCACGTCAGCGGCCTGGTCGAGGACCTGCTCGGCCTCCACCGCGACGCCGTGGACCTTCTGATCGCGCTGGACCAGGACGCGGTTGATGCGGGGCAGCAGCCGCTTGGCAAGCACGAGGTAGACGATCGAGAAAGCCACCCACGCGATGATGAGTCCCCACCCGGTGGGGTTGAGCGGGCCGATGTCCATCGGAATCAATTGATCGTTCATAGCGCATAACTTACCTCCCCAAAGAGGTACAGAAGGACACGCGCTTCGTCGGAGTTAGTCCGATCGTTCGACTGCGGAGAGAAAGTCGCCTCCCGGCCATTACCAGGAGGTAACTCTGGCTGATTTGATATGCCGCGCCAGTCCCAACCCCCCACCAGAAACGGGAGTTCCTGTGCCGCACTCCGCGCTCCGCCGCATACCGGGCGCAGCCCTGTCCACCGCACTCGCCGCCGCGCTGCTCGCCGCCGCCGCTCCGGCGCAGGCGGACGCCCAGACGCAGACGGACGCTCAGACGCAGGCCGCGGCCGCGACGCCGAGCCTGAAGGTGCTGTCGTACAACGCCTTCCTCTTCAGCAAGACGCTGTACCCCAACTGGGGCCAGGACCACCGGGCCGCGGCCATCCCCGCGACCTCGTTCTTCCAGGGCAACGACGTCGTGGTCCTCCAGGAGGCCTTCGACAACTCCTCGTCGGAGGCCCTCAAGCAGAAGGCCGCCGCCCAGTACCCGTACCAGACGCCGGTGATGGGGCGGAGCAAGGACGGCTGGGACGCGACGGGCGGCTCGTACTCGTCCGCCACCCCCGAGGACGGCGGGGTCACGGTCCTCAGCAAGTGGCCGATCGTGCGCAAGGAGCAGTACGTCTACAAGGACGCCTGCGGCGCCGACTGGTGGTCCAACAAGGGCTTCGTCTACACCGTGCTCAACGTCAACGGCGCCAAGGTCCACGTCGTCGGCACGCACGCCCAGTCGACCGACCCCGGCTGCGGCGCGGGAGAGGCCGCGCAGATGCGCAGCCGCCAGTTCAAGGCGATGGACGCGTTCCTGGACGCCAAGAACATCCCCGCGTCCGAGCAGGTCGTCGTCGCCGGCGACTTCAACGTCGACTCGCGGACGCCGGAGTACGCCTCGATGCTCGCCGACGGCGGCTTCGTCGGCGCGGACGCGCGCACCGGCCACTCGTACTCCTTCGACACGGACCAGAACTCCATCGCCTCCGATCGCTACCCGGACGACCCGCGCGAGGACCTCGACTACGTCCTGCACCGCGCCGGCCACGCCAAGCCGGCCAACTGGACCAACGAGGTGATCAAGGAGCAGAGCGCCCCCTGGTCGGTCTCCAGCTGGGGCAAGACGTACACGTACACCAACCTCTCCGACCACTACCCCGTCATCGCCTCGGCGCGGTAGTCGCACACCCTTCGCAGCTGGCCAGGACCGCTTTCGGCAGTGACGGCCGCGCGAGGGGTTCGGTGTGTCGCGGTGGCGGCCATGACGGGTCCGGGGCCCGTCCATGGTCGCCACCGCCGTGTCCGCCGCCAGGGTCGCCAGGGCCATCACCGCCACCTCCGTCACAGCCGTACCCGCCGTCCCCGCATCCCGAGCCCGCCCGGCATGGGCCATTCAGCGGGACGCGACAGGCGGGTGCGCGCGACGCTCGCGATGATGGCGACGATCCGTCAGTTCCCGTGAACGGATGCGCCGCCCTGGCCCTCGTACGGCCTTCAGCTGCCCCCGCTCACGGCCCCACAGCCTTGCCGACATGACGGGGACATGCCACATTATGGGCGCGGACTGGTCCAGTCCAAATAGCTCCTCGGCAATCCCCCCCACAGCGGACCCGTACGAAGGAGAAGCCCCCCATGAGACGCACGCTCCGCGCGCGCATCTGCCTTTCCGTACTCATCGCACTTCCGGCCGTCGGACTCGGCTCCGGCACGGCCGCAGCCGCCGACCCCGACGCCGTCGCCTCCCCCGAGCCCGTGCCGGGAGTCTCGGCCTCCGCCGCCCAGTACTCCCAGCACTCTGCCCTCGACGCCGCACTCGGCGACCGCACCGCCGGCTCGTATCTCGACGCCAAGAGCGGCGCGCTGGTCGTGACCGTCACCGACGAGGAAGCCGCCGACCAGGTGCGCGCCGCCGGCGCACAGGCCAAGCTGGTCGAGCGCGGCGCCGCACAGCTCGAAGCCGCCATGGCCGCCCTGGAAGCCAAGGCGAAGTTCGCCGGCACCTCGTGGGGCGTCGACCCCAGCACCAATCAGATCGCCGTCGAGGCCGACCAGTCGGTCTCCGCGAGCTCGATGGCGCGACTGAACAAGGTGGCCGCGAGCCTGGGCGACAGCGTGCGGATCACGCGGGTGCCCGGCGTCTTCACCAAGGAGGTGGCCGGCGGCGACGCGATCTACGGCGGCGGCTTCCGCTGCTCGGCGGCCTTCAACGTCGCCCAGGGCGCGGCCCGGTTCTTCGTGACGGCCGGCCACTGCACCAACGCGGCCGCCAGCTGGTCGGCCACGTCCGGCGGCCCGTCCATCGGGACCCGCGTGGGCACCAGCTTCCCGACCAACGACTACGGCATCGTCCGGTACAGCGGCGGCGCCCAGCCCGCCGGGAACGTCAACCTCTACAACGGCGGGTACCAGGACATCACCTCGGCGGCGGACGCCATCGTCGGCCAGGCTCTGAAGAAGAGCGGCTCCACGACCAGGGTGACCAGCGGGTCCGTCACGGCCGTCAACGTCACCGTGAACTATGGCGACGGACCGGTCTACAACATGGTCCGCACCACCGCGTGCTCCGCCGGTGGCGACAGCGGCGGCGCGCACTTCGCGGGCTCGGTGGCCCTGGGCATCCACTCCGGCAGCTCGGGCTGCTCGGGCACGAACGGCTCGGCCATCCACCAGCCGGTGAGGGAGGCGCTCAGCGCGTACGGCGTGAACGTGTACTAGCCCGACGCATCCGACGCGTTCTTCTGAGCACCCCCGCACTGAGCCCGTGCTGAACCCGTGCTGAGCAGAGGTCAGGGGCGCGCCCTCGACGGGGCACGCCCCTGACGCCGCCGAGCCGTGTCAGGACGCGGCCTCAGGACTACTTCGGCATCTTGACGGTGAACGACGGGTCGGACCCGATGCCGTCGTGGTAGCTGACCGTCCCGCCGCGGCGGACGACGTCCAGGACGACGCCGCCGGTCGCCGACTGACCGGGCTTGTACACCGCGTCGACTTGCTGGCCTTCGACGGTCTCCAGCGTGGTCGCGTCCTGCGCGGCGGTCTCGGCGTCCTCCCACTGCATCATTCCGTACGGCCTGAACGCCCCGGGCTTGTCGCCCACGTTCTTGATCGTGAGCGTGAGGACGACGAACTGGCCCTCCGGCTCGTTCGTCGTGCCCACATCGGCGGGCGTCGCGTACTTCACGCTCTTGACCGTGACCTGCATCTTCGTCTTCTTGGAGTCGTCCTCGCCGTCGACGGCCGTGAAGGCGCCTGTCTGTCCCACGCTCAGCGCCTTGGCGCCGGCGGCGACCGGAGACGGCCTCTCCCCGGGCGTCTCGGCGGCGGCTGCCGGAGCCCCCGGCTCGGCGGCCCCGGCCGCGTCCTTCTCCTCGGGACCGGAACTGCAGCCGGTGACGAGCGCGGACGCGACGACGAGCCCTGCCATGGAAGCGGCGGCCCTGCGAGCGAACGAGTTCATGGTGCCCCCCAGTTGTGCAGTGACCTCCCCGGTCACACGGCGCTCAGCGTATGACACAGGCCCCAGCGAAGCCCAGGGCAGCCGCCGGGAAGCGGCTCAGTCCCCGTAGTCGTACACCGTCACCGCGATCCCCCGGGCCGTCAGCCGCTCGGCTATCAGGGGCTCCACGCGCGACCACTTCCCTCCGGCCAGCCCGCAGCCGATCCGGGGCATATGGACGGACGCGCCCAGCTCGACGGCCTTGTCGGCGAGCGCGCCGAGCGCCGTGTCGATCGCTTCGTACCGCACGGGCACGCCCTTGCTGCCGGTCCGCATGCCCCGCTGGCCGACCATGTTCGCCACCCAGAGACAGGGCCCGACCTGGACGAACTGCACGGCCCCCAGGCCGAAGCCGCCGCCCGCCCGCTCGCGGCGCCAGCGGCGGTACGCGGCTTCCGGCTCCGGCCAGCGGCGCGATATCGCCAGCACGAAGCCCTTCCCCCAGCCGCCGAGGTCGTTGCAGACATGGGAGATGATCTTGACGCCCTTGCCCTGCGGCGCGGTGGCGTCCCCGCGCACATATGCGATCCCCGTCATGAGCCCAGCGTACGAGGGGCCTCTGACAACGGGTCATCGGAGATATCGGCGGGCCCGGGAGGGTTTCACAACACTGGTGAGACAGCAATACTGTTGCACCGCGCTGCGGCACGGGCGGCACACACGGCACGGACCGTACGGGAAGTGGAAGCGAGGCTCTATAGATGGCGACGGAGACCGAGGAGCCGACGCTCACCGTCGACGAGCTGGCCGCGCGCGCCGGGGTGACCGTGCGCACCATCCGCTTCTACAGCACCCGCGGGCTGCTGCCCCCGCCCGTGATCGGACCGCGCCGGGTCGGCCACTACGGTCACGGTCATCTCTCCCGGCTGGCCCTCATCGAGGAGCTCCAGCACCAGGGGATGACGCTCGCCGCCATCGAGCGCTACCTGGAGCAGCTGCCCACCGATCTGAGCGCCCACGATCTGGCGATCCACCGCGCGCTGGTCGCCTCCTGGTCGCCGGACTCGCCAGCGGAGGATGCGACCCGGGCGGAGCTGGAGCGCCGGGCGGGCCGCGCCCTGAGCGAGCAGGACATCGACCGGCTGGCCGCCATGGGCGTCGTGGAGCGCGGGGAGCAGGAGCAGGCGTACCGGCTGGACCCGGGACTGCTGCGGCTCGGGGTGCAGCTGCTGGACGTGCCGATCGCGCACGAGACGATCCTGGCGGCCCGCACGGTCCTGCTGGAGCACACTCGCTCGGCGGCGCACGAGCTCACCCGGCTGTTCCGGGACGAGGTGTGGAATCCGTACCGGGAGCGGGAGTCGGACCCGGAGCATGTGGCGGCCATGAAGTCGCTGTCGGCGCATATGCAGCCCATGGTGGTGCAGGCGCTGGTGACGGCGTTCCAGCGGTCGCTGAAGGCGGAGCTGCGGGCGGCGTTCGGCAGGGCGAGCGACGACGCGAACGGCACCGAGGACACCGCTGCCACCGACGACACTCAAGCGTCGCAGGAGTCATGCACGTCGCACGAGCCTCACGGGTCGCGCGGAGCGCGGCCGCGCTCCGCGCGCCCGGCGGACGAGACCCCGTAGGCCCAGCCCCGCCGCACCGCCCGCGCGGCCACCCGAAGAATCCCAGCCGCTGCCGCCGTCCCGGGGCCGCGCGGGACTCTCCCACTCGGCCCGCTCTCACCCACCGTCCGCAGCCCACCGTCCGTAGCCCGACGGACACGAGCCCGACGGACGTGAGCCCGAACGGACGCAGGGGCGCTCGCGCCGCCCGGCACGAGCGCCCCTGCGGTCACCGCAGCTGAGCCTCGCTCAGGACGCGTCCGTGAAGACCTCGCCCCTCTCGGCCTTCTCGACCAGCAGCGCCGGCGGCTGGAAACGCTCGCCATAGCGCTCGGCGAGCTGGCGGGCGCGCGCCACGAAGCCCGGGAGCCCGCCCTCGTACCCGTTGATGTACTGGAGCACGCCGCCCGTCCACGCCGGGAAGCCGATGCCCATGATGGAGCCGATGTTGGCGTCGGCGACCGACGTCAGCACGTTCTCCTCCAGACAGCGGACCGTGTCCAGCGCCTCGGAGAAGAGCATCCGCTCCTTCATGTCCTCGAAGGGCACGTCCACGCCGGGCTGGGCGAAGTGCTCCCGCAGACCGGGCCACAGGCCGGCGCGCCTGCCGTCCTCGCCGTACTCGTAGAAGCCCGCTCCGCCGCTGCGGCCCGGGCGGCCGAACTCGTCGACCATCCGGTCGATCACCGCGTCCGACGGGTGTCCGGCCCATGTGCCGCCCGCCTCCTCGACCGCGCGCTTCGTCTCGTTGCGGATCTTGCGCGGCAGGGTGAGGGTCAGCTCGTCCATCAGCGAGAGCACCTTGGCGGGGTAGCCGGCCTGTGCGGCGGCCTGTTCGACGGAGGCGGGCTCGACGCCCTCGCCGACCATGGCGACGCCCTCGTTGATGAACTGGCCGATGACGCGCGAGGTGAAGAAGCCGCGCGAGTCGTTGACGACGATCGGCGTCTTGTTGATCTGGCGGACCAGGTCGAACGCGCGGGCCAGCGCCTCGTCCCCGGTGCGCTCGCCCTTGATGATCTCGACGAGGGGCATCTTGTCGACGGGCGAGAAGAAGTGCAGCCCGATGAAGTCGACCGGCCGGTCGACGCCTTCGGCGAGCGCGGTGATCGGCAGGGTCGAGGTGTTGGAGCAGAGCAGCGCGTCCGGCTCGACGACGCTCTGGATCTCCTGGAACACCTTGTGCTTGAGGGCGGTGTCCTCGAAGACGGCCTCGATCACCGCGTCGCAGCCCGCGAGGTCGGCCGGCTCGGCGGTCGGCGTGATGCGCGCGAGCAGCGCGTCCCGCTTGGCCTCGGTCGTACGGCCCCGGGAGAGCGCCTTGTCGAGCAGCTTCTCGGAGTACGCCTTGCCCTTCTCGGCGGCGTCCAGCGTCACGTCCTTGAGGACGACCTCCATGCCGGCGCGGGCGCAGGAGTACGCGATGCCCGCGCCCATCATGCCCGCGCCGAGGACGGCGACCTTGCGCACGGTGCGCGGCTCGACGCCGCTGGGGCGGTTGGCGCCGGAGTTGACGGCCTGGAGGTCGAAGAAGAACGCCTGGATCATGTTCTTGGCGATCTGACCGGTGACCAGCTCGGTGAAGTAGCGCGCCTCGATGACCTGCGCGGTCTCGAAGTCGACCTGCGAGCCCTCGACCGCCGCGGCGAGGATGTTGCGCGGCGCGGGGTAGGGGGCGCCGGCGGTCTGCTTCTTCAGATTCGCGGGGAAGGCGGGCAGGTTGGCGGCGAAGCGGGGGTTGGACGGGGTGCCGCCGGGGATCTTGTAGCCCTTGACGTCCCAGGGCTGCTGCGACTCCGGGTTGGCGTCGATGAAGGCGCGCGCCTTGGCGAGCATCTCCTCGGGGGTGGCGGCCACCTCGTGGACGAGGCCGTTCTCCAGGGCGCGCTGCGGGCTGTACTGGGTGCCCTGGAGCAGGACCTTGAGCAGCGCGTCGGCGATGCCCATGAGCCGTACGGTGCGGGTGACGCCGCCGCCCGCCGGGAGCAGGCCGAGGGTGACCTCGGGCAGGCCGATCTTGGAGCCGGGCGCGTCGAGGGCGATGCGGTGGTGGCAGGCGAGGGCGATCTCGTAGCCGCCGCCCAGCGCCGCGCCGTTGACGGCGGCGACGACGGGCTTGCCGAGGGTCTCGATGCGGCGCAGCGCGCGCTTGATGGCCATGCCCGCCTCGAAGGCGCTCTCGGCGTCCTCGGGGCCGGCCTTGATCATGTCCTTGAGGTCGCCGCCGGCGAAGAAGGTCTTCTTGGCGGAGGTGAAGACGATGCCCCGGATGGAGTCCTTCTCGGCCTCGGCGCGGTCGGCGACGGCCGCGATGGACTCCTTGAAGGCCTGGTTCATGGTGTTGGCGGACTGGTTGGGGTCGTCCAGGACGAGGGTGACGACGCCGGTGTCGTCCTGTTCCCAGCGGATGGTGGTGCTCGTGGTCATGGCGAGATCTCCAGATGAGTCTGAGGGGGCGCTGTGTCTGCGGCGGTGAGGGGGCGCGGGGGCCCGGCGATGGTCGCCGGTCCCGCGCTCGACGTCGTACGCACCGCGTTACAGGCGCTCCACCACGGTCGCGATGCCCATGCCGCCGCCCACGCACAGCGTGGCCAGGCCGTACCGCTTGTCCTGGCGCTCCAGTTCGTCGATCAGCGTGCCGAGGATCATCGCGCCGGTCGCGCCGAGCGGGTGGCCCATGGCGATCGCGCCGCCGTTGACGTTGATCTTGTCGAGCGACAGGCCCATGTCCTTGGCGAAGCGCAGGACGACGCCCGCGAACGCCTCGTTGATCTCGACCAGGTCGATGTCGTCGATCGTCAGGCCCGCCTTGCCGAGCGCCTTGCGGGTGGCCGGCGCGGGGCCGGTCAGCATGATCGTCGGCTCGGAGCCGGAGACCGCGACCGAGACGATCCGGGCGCGCGGGGTCAGTCCGTAGCGCTCCCCCACCGCCTTGGAGCCGATCGCGACGAGCGCCGCGCCGTCCACGATGCCGGAGGAGTTGCCCGCGTGGTGGACGTGGTCGATCTGCTCCACCCAGTGGTACTTCTGCAGCGCCACCGCGTCGAAGCCGCCCATCTCGCCGATGCCGGCGAACGAGGGCTTCAGCGCGGCGAGGCTGTCCGCCGTGGTGCCGGGGCGCATGTGCTCGTCGTGGTCGAGGACGACCAGGCCGTTGCGGTCGACGACGGGGACGACGGACCGGTCGAAGCGGCCGTCCTTCCAGGCCGCGGCGGCGCGCTCCTGGGAGAGCGCCGCGAACTCGTCGACGTCGCGCCGGGAGTAGCCCTCGAGCGTGGCGATGAGGTCGGCGCCGATGCCCTGCGGCACGAACCCGGTGTCGTAGTTGGTCATCGGGTCGGCGAACCAGGCGCCGCCGTCGGAGGCCATCGGCACCCGCGACATCGACTCGACGCCGCCGGCCAGCACCAGGTCCTCCCAGCCGGAGCGGACCTTCATCGCGGCCATGTTGACCGCCTCGAGGCCGGAGGCACAGAAGCGGTTCTCCTGGACGCCGGCGACGGTGTCGGGCAGCCCGGCGGCGATGGCGGAGATCCGGGCGATGTCGGAGCCCTGGTCGCCGACCGGGCCGACGACGCCGAGCACGATGTCGTCGATCGCGGCCGGGTCGAGGCCGGGGAACCGGTTGCGGATCTCGTGGATCAGCCCGACGACCAGGTCGATGGGCTTGGTGCCGTGCAGAGCGCCATTGGCCTTGCCGCGCCCGCGCGGGGTGCGGATCGCGTCGTACACATACGCTTCGGTACTCAAGACAGCAGCCTTTCGAGGGTTACGTGAGGGTTGCGCGGCGAGGGGTCGCGCTGGGCGGCCGGGCCTTACGGAGGTCGGGCCGGGGTCGTCGTCGGGCGCCCCGCCGTCAGGAGAGGATCGAGCGGCCGATGATCTCCTTCATGATCTCGGTGGTGCCTCCGTAGATCGTCTGGATGCGGCCGTCCGTGAACGCCTTGGCCACCCGGTACTCGGTCATATAGCCGTAGCCGCCGTGCAGTTGCAGGCAGCGGTCCGCCACGCGCTTCTGGAGCTCGGTGGCCCACCACTTGGCCATCGAGGCATGGACGGCGTCGAGCTCTCCGGCCGAGTGGTCCACGATGCAGCGGTCGAGGAACGTGCGGGTGACGGCGCACTCCGTCGCCATCTCCGCGATCTCGAAGCGGATGTGCTGGAGCTTGGAGAGCGGCCGCCCGAAGGCCTCGCGCTCCTTGACGTACTGGGTGGTGATCTCCAGCAGATGCTCGGCGGCGGCGATGCCGGCGACCGCGATGCCCATCCGCTCCTGGGCGAGGTTGGTCATCAGATGGACGAAGGCGCCGTCGAGCTCGCCGAGCAGGTTCTCCTTGGGGACGCGTACGTCGTGGAAGAACAGCTCCGCCGTGTCCTGGGACTTCTGGCCGATCTTGTCGAGGTTGCGGCCGCGCTCGAAGCCCTCCATGCCCCGCTCGACGACGAGCAGCGAGAGCCCCCTGGCCCCGCCCTCGGGGGTGGTCTTCGCTACGACGATCACCAGGTCGGCGAGGATGCCGTTGGAGATGAAGGTCTTGGAGCCGTTGAGCACCCAGTGGTCGCCGCGGTCCTCGGCCGAGGTGCGGATGCCCTGGAGGTCGGAGCCGGCGCCCGGCTCGGTCATCGCTATGGCGGTGATGATCTCGCCGCTGCAGAAGCCGGGCAGCCAGCGGCGCTTCTGCTCGTCGGTGGCGAGCGAGGTCAGATACGGGCCGATGATGTCGTTGTGCAGCCCCAGTGCCAGCCCGGCCGCGCCCGCCCTGGTGAACTCCTCGGCCAGCACCGCGCTATAGCGGAAGTCGGGCTCCGCGCCGCCGCCGTACTCCTCGGGGACGGCGAGGCCCAGCAGCCCCTGCCTGCCGGCGGCCAGCCAGGCGTCCCGGCTGACGATGCCGTCCTTCTCCCACTGCTCGTAGTGCGGCAGGACCTCCTTGGCGAGGAAGGTGCGGACGGTCTCGCGGAACGCGTCGTGCTCCGGCGTGAAGATCTGGCGCTTCAACGGTCGTCCTCCTTGGTGAGCCCGGGCACGTCCCAGTCGCGGGCGATCTCGGCGGTGTCCGCGCCCGGCTGGGCGGGCGGGCGGCGTACGGCGACGGGGGTGGCGGAGAAGCGGGGCGCCGGGGCCGGCTGGGTGAGGCCGCCGTGCTCGACGAAGGTCGCGCGAGCGGCGAGGTGCGGGTGGGCGGGCGCCTCCCGGAGCGAGAGCACCGGGGCCACACAGGCGTCCGAGCCCTCGAAGACGGCGGTCCACTCCTGGCGGGTCTTCGTCTTGAAGCGTGCGGCGACGGCGTCGCGCAGCTCGTCCCAGCGGGCGAAGTCCTTGCGGGCGGGCGCCTCGTCGGCGATGCCGAGCAGAGCGATGAACTCGTTGTAGAACTGCTGCTCCAGCGCGCCGACCGCCATGTACTGCCCGTCGGCCGTCTCATAGGAGCCGTAGAAGGGGCAGCCGCCGTCCAGCAGGTTCGCCCCGCGCCGGTCCTGCCAGCCGCCGGCCGCCATCATGCCGTGGATCATGGTGGCGAGGTGGGCGGCGCCGTCGACGATCGCCGCGTCCACGACCTGCCCGGTCCCGCCCTCGCCGCGGGCGTGCTGGAGCGCCGCGAGCACGCCGACGACCAGGTAGAGCGAGCCGCCCGCGTAGTCGCCGACGAGGTTGGCCGGGACCGTGGGCGGCTCGTCGGCCTTGCCGATCATGCCGAGGGTTCCGGTGACGGCGATGTACGCGATGTCGTGCCCGGCGCGCTGGGCGAGCGGCCCGTCCTGGCCCCAGCCGGTCATGCGTCCGTATACGAGCTGCGGATTGCGCGCGTGGCACTGCTCGGGGCCCACGCCGAGCCGCTCGGCGACGCCGGGGCGGTAGCCCTCGATCAGGATGTCGGCGCGTTCGACCAGGTCAAGCACCTGGCCCGGGCCGTCGTCGGCCTTGAGGTCGATCAGCACCGAGCGCTTGTTGCGGTTGGTGAGGTCGTACGCGGGGTCGATGGCCAGGCCCGCGCCGCCGGGTCTGTCGATCCGCACGACGTCGGCGCCGAGATCCGCCAGGAGCATGGCGGCGAACGGGCCGGGCCCGATGCCCGCCAGCTCGACCACGCGGACCCCGGCGAGCGGGCCGTTCCCTGTCGCTGCCATCAAGCCCCCAGCACTGTGACACAACTGATGTAACACCAGCGATGGTAAGAACACGTTCCACTCGGCACAAGGCTTTCAGGCGAGCAAGCGCTTAGATTTCTCGCTACCGCCCGCTCGGCCCCGTCACGGGTCGTCCGAACGGGTGGAAACCGCGCACCGGGGTGCGCGGCCGGCTCGCTCCCGGCGCCCGGCCTGCGCCGCGCCGAGGACCATGATCGGCGCCTGCCGGGCACGCCGGTCAGCCGGCGTCGAGCTCCGCGATCAGCTTCTTCGTGGCGATCACCCGGTAGCTCTCCTCCACCCAGTCGCACAGCAGCTCGGCCGAGGGCGCGCCCTTCTCGGCCAGCGGGATGGACACCCAGCCCGCCTTGCCCAGGCCGTACCCCGAGGGCTCCGCGCCGGGCGAGGACAGGGCGTGGGCGTGGACCGACTCGTCCTTCAGCTTGACGCCGACGCCCGGCGGATAGCTGCCGTCGTCGACCCCGAGGAAGACGAAGATCTTCTTGTTGACCTTGATCACGGTCTCGCCCCAGGGGTACTCCTCCACCGCGCCGGGCAGCGTGAGGGCGAACTCCCTCACCTTTTCCCTCTTTTTCAGGACGCCCTTCGGTACTGCGGCCATGCCCGCCTCCCTGCTCGCACGCTCATCCGCGCCCCACGCTAGCCTCGGCTGCCGACAACGGCGCGCGACAGACGGCGGAGGAGTTCGATGAGCAGCAGGAACGGGACGGATCGCCCCTACGACATCGTGCTCTTCGGGGCCACGGGGTTCGTCGGGGCGCTCACCGCGGAGTACCTCGCACGGCACGCCCCCGCCGACTGCCGCTGGGCGGTCGCGGGCCGCAGCCGCGAGAAGCTGGAGCGGCTGCGCGAGCGCCTCGCCGCCGTCGATCCGCGGTGCGCCTCGCTCCCCCTGGTCCAGGCGGACGCGGACGACCCGGCTGCGCTGCGCGAACTCGCCGAGTCCGCCCGTGTGGTGGCCACCACGGTCGGCCCCTACGTCTCGTACGGCGAGGAGCTGGTCGCGGCCTGCGCGGAGGCGGGCACGGACTATCTGGATCTGACCGGCGAGCCCGAGTTCGTCGATCTGACCTATGTGCGCCATGACGCGCGGGCCCGCGAGACGGGCGCGCGGCTCGTGCACGCCTGCGGCTTCGACTCGATCCCCTACGACCTGGGCGTGTACTTCACCGTCCAGCAGCTGCCCAAGGACGTGCCGCTGCGGGTCGACGGCTTCGTCCGCTCCAATGCGATGTTCTCCGGCGGAACGCTCGCCTCCGTGGTCACCGCGATGGGCCGCGGGCCGCAGACGCTGCGCGCGGCTCGCGACCGCCGGCTGCACGAGCCGCGCCTGGTGGGGCGCCGGGCCCGCGCTCCGATCGGCAGCCCCCGGTTCAGCAGGGAGACCGGGGCGTGGGCGCTGCCGCTGCCCACCCTGGACCCGAGGATCGTGTCCCGGTCGGCGGCGGCGCTCGCGCGGTACGGCCCGGACTTCCGCTACCGCAACTACGCGTCGCTCAAGCGGCTCCCGATGGCGCTCGGCGCTGTGGCGGCCGTCGGCGCGGGGGTCGCGGCGACCCAGATCCCGGCCGTCCGGCGGTGGCTGACGGCCCGTTATGAGCCGGGGCGGGGGCCGAGCCCCGAGCGCCGCGCGAAGAGCTGGTTCTCGGTGCGCTTCGTCGGCGAGGGCGGCGGCCGCCGGGTGTTCACCGAGGTCTCGGGCGGCGACCCCGGGTACGACGAGACGGCGAAGATGTTCGCCGAGTCGGCGCTCGCCCTCGCCTTCGACGCGCTGCCCCCGACGTCGGGGCAGGTGACCACGGCCGTCGCGATGGGCGACGCGCTGCTGGAGCGGCTGCGGACGGCCGGGATCGCCTTCAGGGTCGCGGACTCCCGCTGACGCGGGGGTCCGGGACCGCGGGCCGGCTAGGCGGCCGCGTCGTAGGTGTAGTGCTTGGTGTGGTCGAGCATGTCGGCGGGCGTCACGTCGTTCCAGGGGCGCATGACGTCGTTCAGGTCCACGACGTTCGGCGTGCCCGCGGCCGGGAGGTACGGCGAGCTGGGGTGCCGCTTCTGCCAGTCGGCCCACAGCTTGTCGATGAAGGCGTGGTGCATCCAGAAGACCGGGTCGTTCGGGGAGGCGCCGGTGGCCATCTGGCCGCCGACCCAGACGTGCACGCGGTTGTGGAGGTTGACGCCGCGCCAGCCTTCGAGGTGGTTGCGGAAGCCGTCCGAGGCGCTGTTCCAGGGGGCGGCGTCGTAGGTCGTCATCGCGAGGACCGAGTCGACCTCCGCGCGGGTGGGCAGAGCGCGCGTGCCGGAGCCGAGGGCGCGGCGCAGGAAGCTGCGGCCGTCGACGCGTATGGTGACCGGCCAGTTGCCGCCGCCGGAGGCGAACGGGCCGTCCATCACCTGGCCGTCCCTGCTGCGGCCGTTGCCGCCGAGGAAGTCGGGGGCCCACAGGGAGGAGGCGGCGGTGCGGTCGACCGTCCAGTCCCAGTAGGGGATGGCGACGGTGGGGTCCACGCTCTGCAGCGCCTGCTCGAACTGTATGAGGAACCGGCGGTGCCACGGCAGGAACGACGGCGAGCGGTGGCCGACCCGGTCCGCGGTGTCGGTGTCGCTCATGATGAAGCCGTTGTGGGTGGTGACGAACGCGTCGTACTGGCCATTGCGCTTGAGGGCCAGCACGGCGTCGACGAATCGCTTCTTCTCAGCGGCCGTCAGGCTCGCCTGGTTCTTGCGTACGGTCATGGAAGTGCTCCAGGTTCAAGGTGGGGTGCGGACTCAGACGTCGAGCGGGACCAGGGAGGCGCCCTGGAGCTCGACCACGGCGGCGCGGGCCACGGCGCGGGGCGTGGCGAACGTCTCGTAGTGGTTGACGACGCTGATCCAGGTGCCGTCGGCGTTCTGCATCACATGCAGGTCCTTGCCGTCGATCTGCACGGAGTAGCCGCCGTGGTGTCCGCCCCCGTGGTGTCCGCCGCCGTGCGAGGGCGCGCCCGTGATACGGCGGCCCTGATAGGTCTCGTCGAACGGCTGCGGGCCCCCGTGGTGGCCCCAGTGCTTCGGCTCGGCGTCGGCGTCGCCCGGCTGGGCCGCCTGCGCGACTCCGGTGATCGCGAGGCCGACGAGGGCCGTCGCTCCGGCGCCCAGGGCGCGACGGCGGGTGAGTTGAGACATGGAGAAACCCCCAGGTGTGGCAGTGATTCGGTGCGCTCGGGCCGACGGGCCCGCGAGCGCGCGGCACTGACAGCCCGTCATCGGCATGCGCTCCGGCCCGGTCATGACCGTGATGCTCGATGCGGCTGTCGTGATCCCATGACTACAGCCCGTGCGGCCCCGACACGAAGTCGTCGGGGGGCGGTTGACCGCTATACGGACATGTCGAGGCGCGAAGTGCAGAGTTGAACGAAATTGATCTTGCTGTTGCGGCAGCGCCGGACGCGTAAATCCGAAACTCTTGCGGTGAATGTGTCAGGCGTGTGAAGAATTTATTGCCAGTCGTGGCATGGAGTGGCGGCCCTCACGCCGGAAAGATGTCCGAATACCGCACAGAAGCAGGCCAGTTGGGGACTCGTGCCCGACCCGCCCGGCTATGCTCCGCCCTGCTCGACCGCCTCCCGCAGCGCCGCGCGGCACAGCGCGTCAGCGGCTCGGGTGGTCTGCGGGATGCGGAAGTCGGGCGCCAGCGCGAGGGTGTGCGCGCACGCCCGCTCCAGGTCCACCCGGTGGCCCACGGAGACGAAGACCGGCTTGACGCCGTCCTGGGTGCGCAGCGCCCGTCCGACCTCCTCGCCGTCGTCGGCGACCAGCGGCGCGAAGTCCCCGCGCCGCGGGCCGAGTCCGTCGTAGGAGAAGACGAAGGGGTTCTTGGCGACGCCGACGACCGGCAGCCCGGTCAGCACCCCGAGATGGGCGGCGAGCCCGAAGCGGCGGGGGTGCGCCCGGCCGTAGCCGTCGCAGACGACCAGCCCCGGGTCCGCGGAGAGGGACTCCAGCGCGGCCATGACCGTCGGGATCTCCCGGAAGGCGAGCAGCCCCGGCACATAGGGGAAGGCCACCCGGCCGACCGCGGTCGCCTGCTCGACGACCGAGAGCGTCGCGGCGTCCAGCACCACGGCCGCCGCGGCGACCAGGTCGCGCTCGTCGTCGTAGGCGACGTCGACGCCCGTGACCAGGCCGGCGCCGGGGACGGGCCCCACCTCGTCCAGCACGACACGGCTGCGCAGTTCGTCCTGGACGGCCAGGGCCGCGCTCTCGTCGGCGGGCCAGTCCGCGGGCGTCTCGATGATCTTCATGGTGCCGCCCACCCTACGACCCGCGCGTCCCGCGCCTGAGGAGAGTCCGGATCGCGGGCAGGGCCCGTGACGTAGCCTGGCGATCATGTTCGTACTCGAATTGACCTACACCGCTCCCCTCGAGCAGGTGGAAGAGCTGCTCGACGCGCATGTGGAGTGGCTGGACGCGCTGTACGAGGAGGGCGTCTTCATCGCCTCCGGCCGCAAGAACCCCCGTGACGGCGGGGTCATCCTGGCCGTCGGGGACGACCGCGAGCGCATCGAGAACATCGCCGCGACCGACCCCTTCGTCATCGGCGAGGTGTGCGCGTACCGGATCACGGAGTTCATCGCGACGAAGACATCGCCGGAGCTCGCCCCGTACCGGCAGCAGCTGCCCTCCTAGCGCTCGCGCGCCTCAGAACTCCAGCCGCGCGACCCTGCCCTTCTCGCCCGACGCCCAGCAGCCGACGTCGGGAGCGCAGTCCACGGTGTCGTACGAACCGCTGTCCACGGTCCGCCAGCTGCGGCCGCCGTCCACCGTCAGATCCGTGCCGGTCGGGCCGACCGCGAGCGCGGCCGACCTGCTGTGCGGCAGCCAGGCGACCCCCGAGCGGTAGGCGGGGGGAGGCGTCGTGGACGGCCGCCAGCTGCGGCCGCCGTCCGCGCTGACCGCCCCGGCGTTCGGCGACGCCTGGTCGCCGCGGTAGTCGCCGCCGACCGCGATGCCGTGCGCGCGGTCCCGGAAGGCGAGCGCGAACACCCCGCGGGCCGGGTCCCCGGCCGGGATGGTCGACTCGGCGACGGTCCAGGTCAGTCCCCGGTCGGCGGAGTGCAGCACCCGCGCGCTCGAACCCCCGCCGGTGGCCAGCCACACGTCCTTGCGCCCGGCGCTCACCAGGCACTGACCGCTCGCGGCGAAGCCCGCCTCGCCGGGCAGCGCGGCCGGCATGCCGTCGTTCGGCAGCACCTTCCACGTCCGGCCGCCGTCGCCGGTGGACAGGATGCGGTACTTGCCGTCCACCGGGTCGCTCATCGCGAGGCCGTGGCGGCTGTCGAAGAAGGTGATGCAGTCGTAGAACGCCTTCGGGTCGGTGTTGCGGAAGGACTCGGTCCACGTCGCCCCGCCGTCCTCGGTCCTGAAGACCCGGGACGCCTCTCCCTCTCCGATGGCCAGCACCACGGCCCGGCGGCCGTCGAACGCCTCGACGTCGCGGAACTCCAGCTCCCGCGCCCCCGGCGGCGACACGTCCCGCCAGGTGCGGCCGCCGTCCGCCGTCCGCAGCACCGTGCCCTTGGAGCCCGCGACCCAGGCGGTCTTGCGGCTGACCGCCGCGAGCCCCCGGAAACGCACCTCCGCGCCGGTCTCCTTCAGGCTCCAGTGCGGCCCCTCGCCTCGGCCCCCGTCATGCCCGCCCTTCCCCTGCGCGGCCTGCGCCGGCGCGGCCAGCACGGCGGCGACCGCCGCCGCGCACAGCCCCACCGACACCGCTCGTCTCGTCTTCCCCATGGACGTCATGGCGCTGGAAGCTAGCCCACCGGCCGGACCCCGTCCAGGGTGCGATCCGCGCCGTGCGTCCCTCCCCTGAGCCCCTGTCTCCTCCCGGTCTTCGGCCTGGACCTCGCGGACACGCAGGGTGACGGACGTGGGACATACGGAGAACGTCGAGGGCGGCAGACGATCAGTGATGCAGGTCACTCGCCCCTCCGATGCACGAAAGCGCTCGATCCGCCGTCTCTCCCGTTGTCAGCGAGACCTCGGCGATCCGCGCATGAAGGAGCAAGGGCCTTGTCCACCGTCATCGAGCAGGCCGTGCAGGCCCGTCTGGTCGCCTCGGCGCCCCAGATGGAGACCGTGCCCGCCACTCTGCGTTACGACCGTGCGGACCCCTTCGCCGTGCGCATGGCCTTCCCGCCGCCCGCCACGCTGGAGGGCACGGAGGTGTCCTGGGCGTTCTCCCGTGAGCTGCTGGCCGCCGGCGTGGACGGCCCCGCCGGGGTCGGAGACGTACGCGTCAGGCCGTTCGGCTACGACCGCACGGTGCTCGAGTTCCACGCTCCCGAGGGCATCGCGATGGTGCACATCCGCACCAGCGAGCTGCGCAGATTCCTCAAGCGCGCCCTGGGCCTGGTGCCCAGCGGCCGCGAGCACCTCTACCTCGACCTCGACCACAATCTGGCCGAGCTGCTGCGCGACGCGTGCTGAGGACGGATTAATTCGTTGACAGGGCCTCAGGGCCCCTCCTACGTTGTACAACGAACCTGTTGTCGCCGATTGGAGTAGGACGTTGCTCGTCTGAGGTCTTGAGACACCGTGCCGCACAGCCACTGTCTGTGCGCGCGCTCGCGTGCGACCTCGACGTCTGATGCCGTCCTGCCCGACCGGGGCCTTCTTCTGTATCCCCCGCCGCCGGCTGTCGCCCGCGTCCTCGGTGTCTCCACCCGTTGCCCTCGTACCTTCCACGCAACCGGGAGACCCGTATGTCAACCTTCCCCTCGCACCACATCACCTGCACCTCCCTCTCCTTCGCCTGGCCGGACGGCACCGGCGTCTTCGACGGCTTCCAGCTCGCGGTCGGCCCAGGCCGAACCGGGCTCATCGGCCTCAACGGCTCCGGAAAGTCAACGCTGTTGCGGCTGATGGCCGGCGACCTCGCCCCGTCCGAGGGCGCGGTGCGCACCTGGGGCGAGGTCGGATACCTGCCGCAGGACCTGGTCCTCGACACCGCCCTGCGCGTGGACGAGGTACTGGGCATCGCCGCACAGCGCAAGGCGCTGCACGCCATCGAGGCGGGCGATCCGAGCGAGGAGCACTTCACGGCCGTCGGCGACGACTGGGACGTGGAGGAGCGGGCGCACGCCACGCTCGACCAGCTCGGCCTCGGCCACATCGGCCTCGACCGCACCATCGGCGAGGTGTCCGGCGGCGAGGGCGTGCTGCTCCGGCTGGCCGCGCTGCTGCTCGCCAGGCCCGAGGTGCTGCTGCTCGACGAGCCGACCAACAACCTCGATCTGTACGCCCGCAGGCGGCTGTACGACACCGTCTCCGCCTGGTCCGGCGTGCTGGTCGTGGTCAGCCACGACCGTGAACTGCTGGAGCTGGTCGACCAGATCGCCGATCTACGCGACGGGGAGGTCCGATGGTACGGCGGCGGCTACTCCGCGTACGAGGACGCGCTCGCCGTCGAACAGGAGGCCGCGGAGCGCATGGTGCGCGTCGCGGAGGCCGACGTGCAGCGGCAGAAGCGCGAACTGGAGGACGCCCAGGTCAAATTGGCCCGCCGCAAACGGTACGGCCAGAAGATGTGGGACTCCAAGCGCGAGCCGAAGATCGTCATGGGCGCGCGCAAGCGTGCGGCCCAGGAGTCGGCGGGCAAGCACCGCATCATGCACACCGAGAAGCTCGCCGAGGCGAAGGAGCGGCTGGACGAGGCGGCGGAGGCGGTGCGCGACGACGACGAGATCCGTGTCGAGCTGCCCTTCACCAAGGTCCATCCGGGCCGGGCCGTGCTGCGGCTGAGCGGGCTGCGCATGAAGTACGGGCCCGAGGTGAAGGGCGAGTTCGAGATCCGCGGCCCCGAGCGGATCGCGCTGATCGGGCGCAACGGCGCGGGCAAGACGACGCTGCTGCGCACGATCAGCGGCGAGCTCGACCCCGTGGCGGGCGAGGCGACGGCCGAGGTGCCGCTGCGCTTCCTGCCGCAGCGGCTCGACGTCCTGGACGACGATCTGAGCGTGGTGGAGAACGTGGCGCGGTTCGCGCCGGAGGCGACGAACAACCGGATCAGGGCGCGGCTCGCCCGCTTCCTCTTCCGGGGCGCACGCGCCGACCAACTCGCCGGCACGCTCTCGGGCGGCGAACGCTTCCGCGCGGCCCTCGCCGCCCTCCTCCTCGCCGAGCCGGCGCCCCAGCTGCTGATGCTCGACGAGCCGACGAACAACCTGGACATGGCGAGCGTCCGGAAGCTGACGGCGGCGCTCGACGCGTACGAGGGAGCACTGATCGTGGCCAGCCACGACATGCCGTTCCTTGAGTCGATCGGCATCACCCGCTGGCTGCTCCTGGACGACACGCTCCACACGCTGCCGGCGCCACCGATGCAGTCGGATCTTGCCGGCGACTGAGCCCCATCCGCCCCGCGCCCCCGATGGGGGGCGCGGGGCGCACATCAGGCCCCGGCGCGCACATCCAGCCCGCCGGCGTTTGAGAGCAGCGGCGAGGAGGGGAGGAAGTGGATCACCGATCTGCCCGGCCTGGCCTCGGAATTCCTGGAGCGCTGGGAACTGCGGCGGGACGGCGAAAG
>NZ_JBFAYB010000086.1:0-37057 GCF_040681075.1 Streptomyces sp. NPDC051907
GGGGCGCGCCGCGGCGGTGCGGGGGGCGGGGTGGTTCCACACCCCCCCCCCACCCGCGCCCCAGCCATAGCCGTAGCCGTCGCTATAGCCATCGAAGACGTCGGGGAAGCCTGGGGCGCCCCGCGCTAGATGCGCCGCCGAGCCTTGCGGGCCCGTCGCACCAGGGCCGCGGTGCCGAGCAGCGCCACCGTCGCACCGGCCGCGCCCGCCGCTGTGGCGTCCTTGCGGCCGAGACGGCGGCCCGCGACGGTATGGCGGCCCTCCACCTCCTCCAGCAGCGCCGCCAGGACCTCCTCGTTGGTCCACTGGGGTCGCCAGCCGGCGTCGTGGAGGCGGCTCACGCTGACCACCCAGGGGTGCATCGTGTACGCCAGGTCCCCGGCCGGGGACGGGGTGAGACCGATCCGGTGCAGGCGCGCCGCGGCGCCCAGGGCGACCGCGGAGGGGAGCTCCATCCGCCGGATGCCGCTGAGCTCCTCGACCTCCTCCTGCTCCAGCCAGCCGTCGCAGCCGACCGCGAGCTCCCCGTCGACCTTCTCCAGCGCCGCGTACTCCAGCGCGCTCACCAGGTCCTCGACGTGGCAGAACTGCCAGGTGGGCCGCGATCCGGCCACCACCAGCAGCCGAGGCGACTCGAAGTACCTGGTCAGCGCGGTGTCCGTGCCGCCCACCAGCACGGCGGGCCGGACCACCGTGACGTTCAGGCCGGGGTGCGCGCGCGGTGCGCGGCGGCCCAGCCGCTCGATCTCCAGCAGGTCCCCGACGCCGGTCGCCTCCGCGGTCGCCCGCAGCTCCGCGTCCTCGGACAGGGGGATGTCGTTGTCGGGCAGCGCTCCATAGACCATCGCGGAGGTGCAGAGCACGACCCTGTGGACGCCCGCCGCCGCGGCGGCGGTCAGCACGGTCTGCGTGCCGCGCACGTTGTACGCCGTACGAGCGGCCGGGTCGGTCTCGAGGTCGAGGTCGAGTGCCAGGTGCACCACCACGTCCGCGCCGCGGAGCTTCTCGGCGATGGCCGGGTCGCGTACGTCGAGGATGTGCCACTGCGCCTCGGAGACCTCGCCCCGGCGCTCGTCGATGGCGATGACCTGCTTGATCTCCTCGGAGGCGGCCAGCCTCCGGGTCAGCAGCTCGCCGATGCCCGTGGCGGCGCCGGTGACCGCGACGACGGGACCACGGCCGCGGCCGGAAGTCTGGGTTGAGAGGTTTCGCGCTGCGCGAACCTGTGGATCTGGGGAACTCACCGGGCGTCTCCAGCGGTTGTCTTCAGTACGTACACGAATGACGCGTACGCACTAGGTGGCGTCCATCCTGCCGCAGGCCACGAGTCGGCGGAGCACCGAGCCCAGATGCGACCCGGATGTCTACGCTGGGTGGTGTTGTCGGGCAGCCGCCGCCGGCAGGAAGCCGGCGGCCCTACGAGCCGAGGAAACCCGTGAGTGACACCCCATTCGGATTCGGCCTTCCGCCGGAGGAGCCGGAGAACGGCGACGAGGGCAAGAAGAAGGATCCCGCCGGTGGTGGCCAAGGCTCCGCCGGGCAGTCCCCGATGAATCCCTTCGGTTTCGGCGCCGGAGACGGCGCGGACAATCCCTTCGCCGCCATGTTCGGCTCGCTGAACCCCAATGACCTGGGCGCCGCCTTCCAGCAGCTCGGCCAGATGCTGAGCTACGAGGGCGGTCCCGTGAACTGGGACATGGCCAAGCAGATCGCCCGCCAGACGGTCTCGCAGGGCACGGCGGACGGCGCCAAGGACGAGAGCGTGGGCCCCGCCGACCGGTCCGCGGTCGAGGAGGCCGTGCGGCTGGCCGATCTATGGCTGGACGGCGTGACCTCGATGCCCTCGGGGGCGACCACCTCCGTGGCGTGGAGCCGTGCCGAGTGGGTCGAGGCGACCCTCCCGGCGTGGCAGCAGCTCGTCGACCCGGTCGCCGAGCGGGTCGGGCTCGCCATGGGCGATGTGCTGCCCGAGGAGATGCAGGCCATGGCCGGCCCGCTGATCGGCATGATGCGCTCCATGGGCGGCGCGATGTTCGGCCAGCAGATCGGACAGGCCGTGGGCGCGCTGGCGGGCGAGGTGGTCGGCTCGACCGACATCGGTCTGCCGCTGGGCCCGGCCGGCAAGGCCGCGCTGCTCCCGCTGAACATCGAGTCCTTCGGCAAGGACCTCGGTGTGGCGAAGGAGGAGGTGCGCCTGTACCTGGCCCTTCGCGAGGCCGCCCACCAGCGGCTCTTCACCCACGTGCCGTGGCTGCGCTCGCACCTGTTCGGCGCGGTCGAGGGGTACGCCCGCGGGATCAAGGTCGACACGACCAAGCTGGAGGACGTGGTCGGCCAGATCGACCCCACGCACCCCGAGCAGCTGCAGGAGGCTCTCCAGCAGGGAATGTTCCAGCCGGAGGACACCCCGGAGCAGAAGGCGTCCCTGGCCCGTCTGGAGACCGCTCTCGCGCTCGTCGAGGGCTGGGTGGACGCCGTGGTGCACGAGGCCGCCTCGACCCGGCTGACCTCGGCGGACGCGCTGCGCGAGACGCTGCGCAGGCGCCGCGCCAGCGGCGGTCCGGCCGAGCAGACGTTCGCGACCCTGATCGGCCTCCAGCTGCGTCCGCGCCGGCTGCGCGACGCCTCCCGGCTGTGGGCCTCGCTCACCGACGCGCGGGGCGTGGACGGGCGCGACGGCCTGTGGGCGCACCCTGACATGCTGCCGACGGCCACCGACCTGGACGACCCGGACGGCTTCGTCCACCGCGAGCAGCTCGACTTCTCCGAGCTGGACAAGATGCTCGGCGAGGCGGCGAGCGGCGGCAAGCCGAAGATCGACCTCGACAAGGGCCACGAGGAGAACGGCTCGAGCCACGAGGACGGCAAGGACGACAAGGGCGACACGAGCAAGTGAGCCTCCACGACGACGCCGTTCTCGTACTGAAGAGCTATGACGATCAGGAAGAGCTGAGGCAGCTCTATCTGGACCATCTCGCCGAGCATCCGGACGGCCTGTGGAAGGCGTGCGAGGCCGGGCACGTCACCGCGAGTGCGCTGGTGATCGACCCGGAGCGCGGACGGGTGCTGCTGACGCTGCACAAGAAGCTCGGCAGATGGCTGCAGATGGGCGGCCACTGCGAGCCGGGCGACGAGACGCTGGCACTCGCGGCGCTTCGCGAGGGCGTCGAGGAGTCCGGGATCGCGGGGCTGGCGCTGCTGCCCGGCGGGCCGGTGCGCCTGGACCGGCACCGGATTCCCGCGCCGTGCAACTGGCATCTCGATGTGCAGTACGCGGCGCTGGCCCCGGCCGACGCGGTCGAGGAGATCAGCGACGAGTCGCTGGACCTGCGCTGGTTCGCGTACGACGAGGTGGCGGGCGTCTCCGACGAGTCGGTCGTACGGCTGCTGGAGCGTGCACGCGCCGCGCTGTGACGGCGCCTGAGCACGGACGACGAGTAAGGGGCGGCCTCTATGGAGGCCGCCCCTTACTCACATGCACTCTGGCGGGTGTGCCCCTCTCCTGAGGGGCGCGCGCCTGCCCTCGCTCAGTTCCAGGCGTTGTTCTGGTTCTGAGCGGCTGAGCCCTGCTGCCCCACGCCGTACTGCGCGCGCAGGCCCTCCCCGATATCCGCCGCCTGCGGCGGCAGGACCTCGCTCGGCTGGACGAGCGCGAACCCCTGGCCGAGGAAGCTCAGCTCCCAGCCCTCGCCCGTGGTGCCGCGCCGCCGCCGTACGTTCGAGGAGTGCGTCTGCGACTGCATCTGCACCCGCAGCTGGGACGACCAGGCGACGATCGCGTCGGCGTCCACGTTGACGTACTTGTCCGGCGTCACCTGCATCATCAGCGGCTGGCCGGAGGTCATCAGCGCGACCTTGCCCCGACCGGAGATATTGAGCTGGTACTTGCCGGATCCGGAGATTCCGTACTGGCTGTCCACCGCGATGACCTCGGTGTGCAGCGTGGAGTCCAGCGCCAGGACGTAGGCGCTGTCGACCGTCATGCCCTCCTGGTCGACGTCCACGACGTGGATGTACTGCGCGAGGTTCGCGAAGTAGACCGTGCCCTGCCCGGAGCAGCGCATCAGGTCGAGGCCCTCGCCGGTGTTGGCCCGGGCCCGCCGCTGGCTGTTCGTCTGGTACTCGCCGTCGAAGTCGACGAGCCCCTGGTAGGCGACCATCGCGCCCTTGCGGGCGAGGATGTCGTCATGACCGGTCAGCGAGACCCGCAGCAACTGCGGGTTCTGCACGACATAGCGGTCCTGGGACTGCTGCTCGGTGTAGCTGAAAAGCGGACTCTGCATGATGTGTTCTCCCTCCCCCTCAGCCCCGGATCCGCAGGCGGTCGGTACTGTCCTCGCTCGGCTGTACGACGACGATGCCCTGGCCCGAGAAGGCCATCTGGTACGCCTCTCCGCTGCCCCGCCCGATCAGGGAGGAGGCCTTGAAGCTGCGCTTGCCCTTCACCTTGAGGTTCGGGGACCAGGCGACGAGCGCGTCCGGGTCGACATAGGTCTCGTCCTCGCCGCGGCCGCAGTCGACGACGATCGGCGTGCCGCGCGAGGTCAGGGCGACCCAGCCGGTGCCCGCGACCTCCACGTTCCACAGGCCCTGGCCCGCGAACTTGGCGAGGCCCTTGACCCGCTCGACGCCCCACTGCAGGTGGGCGTCGAAGGCGAGCAGATTGGTGCCGTTGACGGAGAGCGAGTCGTTGTTGAGGTTGATGACGACCACGTCCGCGCCGTAGTCGGCGAGGTAGAGCAGGCCGTCGCCGGAGCACTTCATGATGGGCGCGCCCTCGCCGGTCACCCACTGGGAGGCGACCTGGCGGACGGCGGGCGGGTTCGGCTCGTACTGCACGAAGCCCTCGTAGGCGACCATGGAGCCCGTGCGCGCGTACAGGTCCTGGCCGGTGGCCATGGCGACCTTGAGCATGGTGCGGCCGTGGTTCTCCATGCGGGCCGCCATAGGTGTCGGGGCGAAGCCCGCGAGTTGCTGGTTCATATCTTCGGGCTCCCTCAGACCTCGTACGGCTGGACGACGATGAAGTTCCCGGGGGCGCCCCGGAACTGCAGGTTCACGGTCTCTCCGCTGTGTCCCGGGTACGCGTTGCGGCGCAGCCGGACCTGGCTGGAGAGGATGACCTGCGAGGCGGCCGACCATGCGACGACCGCGTTGCAGTCGGCGAACGTCGTCGGCGTGACCGGCAGCACCACGGGGATGCCGTGCGTCTTGACGACGACCGTGCCGGTGCCGTGGAACATCATGGTGAACAGCGCGCCGCCGGGGATCCCGTGGCCCTCGATCCTGCGGACCTCGTGCTGGAGCGACTCGTCGAAGGCGAGCACGTTCTCGGCGGAGACGCAGATTCCGTCGCCCTGCAGCTCGATGGAGTGCAGGTGAGCGCCCTCCTCGGCGAGGAAGACCTGGCCGCGGCCGGTGCAGCGCATCAGCTGCATCTCCTGGCCGGTGGCGTTGCCGACGATGCGGCCCGAGAACCCGGCGCCCTTGTAGCTGAAGTCGACCTTGCCCTGGTACATCACCATGCTGCCCTGGCGGGCCAGGACGGCATTGCCGCCCATAGTGAGGTCGACCCGCATGAGCTGCTGGTTCTGCGGGGTCCAGCGCTGGCCGGTGGGCGTCTCGCGGTACGACTGGAGCGCGGCCTGAAGACCGGCCCCCGCCTGCGGGACGCCCTGGGGGACGCCCTGGGGGACGCCTGGGGGCATGCCGGGAGGCTGCTGTCCGTACGGCGAGGGTGCGGGCTGCCCGTACGGCGCGGGCGCGCCCGGCGGGACCTGGCCTGGCATCTGACCCGGCATCTGCCCCGGGACCTGGCCGTACTGCGGCGGCTGCGGCGGCTGTCCGTACGGCGACGGGGCCGGGGGCGGCACGGTGCCGGCCGGCGGGGTCATCGGGGCGGCGATGGTCGGCGCGCCGTGCATCTGCGGGTTGGGCTGTGCGAACGGAGCCGGCGCCGGAGCGGCCGGGGCGCCGAAGGACGGCGCGGGCTGCGGGGCTTGAGGCGCCTGGGGGGCCTGCGGCGTCTGCGCGGGTGCGCCGAACGCCGGAGGCGCGGCGGCCTGCCCGGGCGGCGCGAACGACGGCGCGGCGCCCTGCGGCTGCTGCTGCGCGGCCGGCTGCTCCTCGGCGACCTCGCCGCCGAAGTTCTTCAGCAGCGCGTCCAGTCCGCCGTCGAAGCCCTGCCCGACGGCGGCGAAGCGCCATACGTCCTTCAGATAGAAGTCGCCGAGCATCACGGCTCGCTCGGTGGAGAACTCCGAGCCCGTGAAGGCGTACCGCACGACTTCCTCGCCGCCCGCGACGATGCGGATGTACCCAGGTCCGACCTGCGACATCTGCCCCGCGCCGTCGATCGTGGCGGTGAAGGAGAGCTTGTGGATGCTCGCCGGGATGCGGTCGAGCGTGACGCGGAACGACTCGCTGTCGCCCGACTGCGCGCCGAGCAGCTGGATGGACTCCTCCGGCGACTTCGGCTGATTGAAGAAGATGAAGTACCGGTCGTCCGACAGCTGTTCGTTGGCGTCGAGACCGAAGCAGCTGATGTCGAAGGTCAGCCCAGGAGCCGCGATCTGCACGCCTACGTACAGATCCGTTCCCGAAGTGAGATCACTGATCTTGGCCTTGTGGCCGCGTTGGAATTCCCTGGCCATGCGTAACGACCGTCCCCCATCCCGAAATGTGACTGCGTCGCGCCAGGCTAACGGCTGAGTACGACATTGAGCCAAGTCGGTACACATTCGGTACAGGACCGTCGACGGTCACTCTCCGCGAGCAGCGGGCAGATGAGGCAGCCTGTCGGCCGACACGACGCCCTCGAGATAGCCGCGTGCCCGCTCTGTGCGCGGATACGCCTCCAGGAGCCGCCAGAACCCCGGTCCGTGTCCGGGCACGAGCAGATGGGCGAGCTCGTGGACCAGCACATAGTCGACGACGTACTCGGGCATGCCCTGCAGTCGGTGCGAGAGGCGGATGCTGCCCTCCGCGGGGGTGCAGGAGCCCCAGCGGGTGTTCTGGTTGGTCACCCACCGCACCGACGTGGGTCTCGCGCGGCCGTCGAAGTACTGGGCGGACAATCGTTCCGCACGCTCGGTGAGTTCGGCGTCGCCGAGGATGCGCTTGCTCTCCTGGGTCGCCAGCTTGTCCAGCATCACGCTGACCCAGCGCTGCTCCTCCGCCTCCGACATCCGGGCGGGGATCAGGACGATGGTCCGGTCGCCCTCGCGGTAGGCGGAGACCGTCCTGCTGCGCCGGGCGCTCCGGCGGACCTCGACCGCGCTGGTCCCCGAACCGCGGGGTGGGCGGCTTTTCGCGCTGCGCTGTTGGCTGCCGGCGCTGCGCGCAGGGGGCTCCCCAGCGAGGCGAGGGGACGGCTCGACGGACACGCCCCGACGTTACTAGCTGTCAGTGGGGGAAGTCCCGTGTCCGGGACTGTTGGAGCTTGATCCACTCCCTGGCATGCACCATTTGAACGACTAATACCCCACACCTGTGGATAACTTTTCACATCCTCTGACGGCCTCCTGCATTCTGACCACAGATCGCGAAGAGTTCGGTGAACGGATCGGCGGGGGCGACGGATATGCATCCGATGGTGAAGCCTGCTTTGAAGCGAGCATGGCGAGATCGGCAGACGGTTCAGTTCGGGGTGACGCCCGCACACGCGGTGATGGTCGGCCCGGTCGACACGGCGACCGGCGCGCTGATGGAGCTGCTGGACGGGACGCGCGGACTGTCCCTGCTGCGGCAGGAGGCGCAGGCGATAGGCCTTCCGGAGAAGCAAGTGGACCTTCTGGTGGACCGGTTGCAGACGGCGGGCCTGGTCGACGATCCGACGGCGGGCGGGGCCGCGGCCGCCGCGCTGCGGAAACGGGCGGGCGCGCTCGACCGGCTCCGGCCCGACCTCGCCTCCCTCTCCGTGGTCCATCCCGAGCCGGGCGGCGGGATCCGGCGACTGGCGGGGCGCCGGCAGACGCGGGTCCAGGTGCGGGGCGCCGGCCGGGTAGGCGCGACGATCGCGGCAGTGCTGTCCGCCTCCGGGGTGGGCCGGGTCGAGGTGCTGGACGGCGGCTGCGCGGAGCCATGGGACCTGGCGCCGGGCGGACTGAGCCCAGAGGCCGTCGGCGAGCGGCGGGACACGGCGGCGCGCCGACTGGTCCGGCGGTCCGCGCCCGACCGTCCGCCGAGGGGAGCCTCGCCGGCCGCGGACCCCGGCAGCGAGCCGGGTCTCTCCCTGGTGATCGTGGCGCCGCGGGACGGGCTCGCGGCCTATGCGCCCGACTCGGCCGCGGCCCACGACTGGATCGCCGCCGGGACCCCTCATCTGTATGCCGGAGTCGTCGAGGCCACCGGAGTGGTGGGACCGCTGGTACTGCCCGGCGGGACGGCCTGCGCGGGGTGCCTGGAGCTGGGACGGGCCGAGCGCGACCCGGGGCGGGGGAGGCTGCTCGCACAGTGGCGCTCCGGCCGCCGTGATCAAGCGCCGGCCTGCGACATGGCCCTGGCCACCGCCGTCGCGGGGACGGCGGCCGCGCACGCCCTGTCGTTCCTCGACGGAGACCTGCCGGCGAGCGTGGGGGCCCGGTGCGAGGCGTCGCTGCCGCTGCTCGAGTGGCGGTCGGAGAGGATCACGCCCCATCTCGACTGCGCCTGCAGCGCACACGGGAAGAGTGAGAGGTACCACACCGCGGGGTTCGGGCCTTCGCACGAGACAATGGCCGGGTAACCGCCGTCTACGACGTCATGCCGTAGGGCAAAAGCGGCACAGCTGTCTGGGATTTGGAGGGGCGCAGCATGTCTGATCTTCCCCGGAAGGCGGTCACCCGTACCGCCAAGTTGGCCGCCCTGCCACTGGGCTTCGCAGGCCGTGCCACGTGGGGTCTGGGCAAGCGGATCGGCGGGAAGTCCGCGGAGATCGTGGCCCGGGAGATCCAACAGCGCACGGCCGAGCAGCTGTTCAAGGTGCTCGGCGAGCTCAAGGGCGGGGCGATGAAGTTCGGGCAGGCCATGTCCGTCTTCGAGTCGGCGCTTCCCGAGGAGATCGCGGGCCCCTATCGCGCGGCCCTCACCAAGCTCCAGGAGGCGGCGCCTCCGATGCCGACGCGCACCGTCCACCTCGTTCTGGAGGAGCGGCTGGGCCCACAGTGGCGTGAGCTGTTCCTCAACTTCGAGGACAAGCCGTCGGCCGCCGCCTCCATCGGCCAGGTGCACCGCGCGGTGTGGCACGACGGACGCGATGTCGCGGTGAAGGTGCAGTACCCGGGGGCGGGCGAGGCGCTGCTGTCCGATCTGACCCAGCTCAGCCGGTTCGCCCGCCTGCTGGGGCCGCTGATTCCGGGGATGGACATCAAGCCGCTGATCGCCGAGCTCCGCGACCGCGTGTCGGAGGAGCTGGACTACGAACTGGAGGCGCAGGCGCAGCGTGAGCACGCCGCTGAGTTCGCGGACGATCCCGACGTCCTGGTGCCCGAAGTGGTGCACCAGAGCGACCAGGTGCTGGTGACCGAGTGGATCGACGGAATACCGCTGGCGGACGTGATCGCCGAGGGCACCCCCGAGCAGCGGGACCGGGCGGGTCAGCTGCTGGCCCGCTTCCTCTTCTCGGGTCCCGCACGCACCGGGCTGCTCCATGCGGACCCGCACCCGGGCAACTTCCGGCTGCTCCCGGAGGAGGACGACGAGGGCGGCGTGAGCTGGCGGCTCGGGGTGCTGGACTTCGGCACCGTGGACCGGCTGCCGGGCGGGCTGCCGGCCACCATCGGCGAGTGCCTTCGGATGACGCTGGAGGGCGAAGCCGAGACGGTCTACGAGCTGCTGTGCTCGGACGGCTTCGTCAAGGAGTCGATCGAGCTCGACCCGGACGCGGTCCTGGAGTATCTGCTGCCGATCATCGAGCCTGCGGAGGTGGAGGAGTTCACCTTCACCCGGGGCTGGATGCGCCAGCAGGCGGCGCGGCTCGCCGACATCCGCTCCCCCGCGCATCAGCTGGGCAAGCAGCTCAATCTGCCGCCGGCGTATCTGCTGATCCACCGCGTGACGCTCAGCACGATCGGCGTGCTCTGTCAGCTGAACGCGACGGTGCGGCTGCGGGACGAACTCGAGTCCTGGGTGCCCGGGTTCCTGCCGGCGGACGACGAGGACGACATGCCGGTCGAGGCGCCGGCCTGACCAGTCGCCACCTGATCCGCCGCCCCTCGGGCGCGGTCGAGGCGCTGGCCTGATCTCGTCGTCGGCCTGATCCGCCGCCCCTCGGGCGCGGTCGAGGCGCCGGCCTGATCTCGTCGTCGGCCTGATCCGCCGCCCCTCGGGGCGCGGTCGAGGTGCCTGCCTCATTCGCCGCTGCCTCGGGCGTCGCGGTGGCGGGCAGCCCAGGCCCGTCGCCCTCGGGGGCGGCGGGCAGCGCTCGCGTCGCCAACAGGACGAGACGCGCCTGCCCTACCACCAGGTCGAGTCGAGCCTGCCCTCGATCGCCCTGAGGTTGGCGCGGGCGCAGTCGTCGCAGTAGTAGCGGCGGACGCCCTCCTCCACGGAGAGGGTCCAGGTGGGCGGCGTCCCATCGGCGACCGCGCCGCAGCGGGCGCACACGACGCTCTCGTCGCCCGGATGCGCGGGGTCAGGAGTCTGCTGCTGGTCCACCTCGTGACGATAACTCCGTACCGGACGGGTCGCAGGACAACGCACCGCGGGGGCCGGTCCGTTCGGACCGGCCCCCGCGGGGATCAGCTGTGATCAGTGCATGACGGCCATGGCCAGCGCACGGCGGGCGCGCAGCGAGACGCGCTCGGCGCGGCGCTGCATCCGCCGGGCGGCGACCAGGCGCACGGCCTGGCGTTCCGCGTCGGCTTCCCGCATGCGCTCGTGCATATGCGCACGTGCCAGGGCTTCTGGGATGAGTTGCATTTCACGGGTCCTGTTCTGGCGCGAGGCGGTCGCGCCGATGGTGGTGACGACTGGGGTGGCGGAGCCGGACGGCTCGCTCGTGGAAGAGGTCATGGGGGCCAGCTTCTTGGGATCGTGCGTGACGGGGCGGTCGATGGTTCCGAGGGCGGTCATGCCGCAACAACCGGGTTCTTGCGCGGGCGACCACGCGGCCGCTTCCGGGCTACGACGACGCCCTGGACGAAGAGCTCGCCGCCCCAGACGCCCCACGGCTCACGCCGCTCCTTGGCGCCCGCCAGGCAGGCCTCCATCAGCGGGCAGGTACGGCAGAGGGACTTGGCGTACTCGACGTCGGCCGGCGACTCGGCGAAGAAGACCTCCGGGTCGTAGGAACGGCAGGGGACGGGTACGCCGAGGTTCTCGATGGCGTCGTCGAGCGCGGTGAGCGCAGTGAGCGGAGTCAAGGTCGGGTCCTCCGTGAGGGCGGGCGGGGAGAGAGTCTGGGAAGGCGGTACGGACGGGGCGTGCGCTTCGAGTTGCACGGTGGTGTCTTTCCTCGTCTGGTCGTTCCGGCCTGTTGGCCGGGTGTCGGCTGGTACCGGGTGCTTCATTTCCCGAGGCCCCTTCGCTCTGTCCGCCCCGTTCGGGGCAAACAGAAGGGCCGCGGATCCCGGGTGGGGTTCCGCGGCCCTGAAGGCGCCGGCCTGATGCTGGATCAGGCTGGATCACTCCAGGGTTCGAGCCCACGGAAGGCCCACATCGTGTGGTGCTGCGTCGTCTGCTGCTTGGCTTCGGCACTGGTCGCCGCGGAGGCATAGGCCCGAGCCTTTGCCGCTGCTACTCCTGCTTCCAGTGCCATGGTCGGTCGCTCATTGCGCTCCAGGACGGGAAGGCCGCCCAGGCCGGACACGGGAAGCGCGGCGGCGATGCCGGACATGCCGGCGCCGACGAACGCCGAGGAGAAGCCGAGCGAGCAGGCGGAGACGACCGAGCGATCGGTCATTTTGGCGGTGCTGATAAAGCTGGTGGTGATGCTGATCACTGGAATCGCCTCCTCTCGGCGTCTCTGGGACCGGCCGGGGCCGATCGCGCGTATTCGGATAAGTACAGCACGAGGACAGGGCTTCAGAGAAGCGCCTGTTCTCGTGGTTAAGAACCTATGGGGACTGCTAGGGCGTGCGCAAACTATTTTTTCGACGAGTTTGCATCAGTCCTCCTCGTCGGCTTCGCCGACCTCCTGACCTGCACAGATGGCCAGCACATCGTCGCCGAAGCGCTCCAGCTTACGTCCGCCGACCCCCGAGATGCCCGCGAGCTCGCCCTCGTCGGCGGGCACGGCCTCGGCGATGGCCATCAGCGTCTTGTCCGTGAACACGCAGTACGCGGGCTGGCCGAGCTCCTTCGCCTGGCCCGAGCGCCACTCGCGCAGCCGCTCGTACAGCGCCTCGTCCATGTCGGACGGGCAGTCCTCGCAGCGCATGAGCTTCATCTCACCGGCGTCCGTGAGCGTCTTCCCGCAGACCCGGCAGAGCACCGGGCCGCGCCGCTTGCGGCGGCTGGAACCGCTGCCCCGCTCGACGCCCCCGGCGCCGAGCGCACCGCGGGAGCCCGGGGCGGCGGAGCCGGGGCGCAGCCCGTTCAGGAAGCGGGAGGGGCGGCGGGAGGCCCGGCCGCCGGGCGAGCGCGAGAGCGCCCAGGAGAGCGTCAGATGCAGCCGGGCCCGGGTGACGCCGACGTAGAGCAGCCGGCGCTCCTCCTCGACCTGCTCGTCGGTCTTGGCGTAGGTGATCGGCATCATGCCCTCGGTGAGGCCGACCAGGAACACGGCGTCCCACTCCAGGCCCTTCGCCGAGTGGAGGGAGGCGAGGGTGACGCCCTGGACGGTGGGCGCGTGCTGTGCCGCGGCGCGCTCGTCCAGCTCGGCGACCAGATCGCCGAGGGTCGCCCCGGGCTTGACCCGTACGAAGTCCTCGGCGAGGCGCACCAGCGCGGCCAGCGACTCCCAGCGGTCGCGCACCGCGCCCGAGCCGGCGGGCGGCTCGGTGGTCCAGCCCTTGGTGGAGAGCACCGCCCGCACCTGGGAGGGCAGGTCCTCGGCGTCGTCGAGCAGCGAGTCGTTGCCCCCCGCCCGGGCCGCGCCGCGCAGGGCGATTCCTGCCTCGCGCACCTCCTGGCGCTCGAAAAAGCGCTCGGCGCCGCGCAGCTGGTAGGGGACTCCGGCGTCGGCCAGCGCCTGCTCGTAGACCTCGGACTGGGCGTTGATGCGGTAGAGCACGGCGATCTCGCCGGCCGGTACGCCCGCGGCGATCAGGTCGCGGATGCGGCGGGCGGTGCCCTCGGCCTCGGCCGGCTCGTCCGCGTACTCGGTGTAGGCGGGCTCGGGGCCGGGGTCGCGCTGGGAGATCAGCTCCAGCCGGTGCTCGGCGGCCCGGCCGCTGGCCTGGCCCAGCAGGCCGTTGGCGAGATGGACCACCTGGGGCGTGGAGCGGTAGTCGCGGACCAGCTTGACGACGGTCGCGCCGGGGTGGCGGGTGCGGAAGTTCAGCAGATGGTCGGGGGTGGCGCCGGTGAAGGAGTAGATCGTCTGGCTGGCGTCGCCGACGACGCACAGGCTGTCCCGGTCGCCGAGCCACAGGTCGAGCAGCCGCTGCTGGAGCGGGCTGACGTCCTGATACTCGTCGACCACGAAGTGGTGGTACTGGCGGCGGATCTGGTCGGCGATGTCGTGGCGGTCCTGGAGGATGCCGACGGTCAGCAGCAGCACGTCCTCGAAGTCGATCGCCGAGCGGTCGCGCTTGAGCTGTTCGTACATCGCGTAGATCTGGCTGAGCTCGGCCGGATCGCGCGGGGCGTCGCGCAGGGACTTGGCGACCGCGGCCGGATAGTCGGCGGGCACGGTCTGGGTGACCTTGGCCCACTCGATCTCGCTGGTGACGTCCCGCAGCTCATTGCGGTCCAGCCGGATGCGGCAGCGGGCGGCGGACTCGGCGACCAGCTGGATCTTGCGCTCGAGCAGCCGCGGCAGGTCGCCGCCGACGGCCTTGGGCCAGAAGTACTGGAGCTGGCGCAGGGCCGCGGAGTGGAAGGTGCGCGCCTGGACGCCTCCGGCGCCGAGCTGGCGCAGTCGGCCGCGCATCTCGCCGGCGGCGCGGTTGGTGAAGGTGACGGCCAGCACGCTGGCGGGCTGGAGTATGCCCGCGCGCACGCCGTACGCGATGCGGTGGGTGATCGCGCGCGTCTTGCCCGTGCCGGCGCCTGCCAGCACGCACACCGGACCGTGCAGGGCCGTCGCGACCTCGCGCTGCTCGGGGTCGAGCCCGTCGAGCACCGCGTCCGCCGACTCGGGGACCTGCGGGAAAAGGGAGGAGTGCGTTGCTGCTGTCACCCTGCCATGCTGCCAGCTCTCGAGGGGCTGCCGGGACCGTTGTCCACAAGGGAGTCTGGCCGGTCGTACTAATGCCCTCGCCGCATGGCCTGACGCCCTCGCCTCATGGCCCGGCTCCGTCCGGACCGCCCCGCTCCGTCCGGACCGCCCCGGTCCCGGCGCGGGAATGGCGGACCGGTCGCGTACGTTCGAGTACCGGGGCGCACCCACAGCCCCATGAGCCTAAGGAGCGGGAGAAGAAGATGCAGGGATCTCTGACGATGTACAGCACGACCTGGTGCGGCTACTGCCGGCGGCTGAAGGGTCAGCTGGACCGCGAGGGCATCAGCTACGTAGAGGTCAACATCGAGCAGGACCCCGAGTCGGCGGCCTTCGTCGAGAAGGCCAACGGAGGCAACCAGACCGTGCCGACCGTCCTCTTCTCCGACGGCTCCACCCTGACCAACCCCTCGCTGGCCCAGGTCAAGCAGAAGATCGGCGTCTGAGGAAGCCGGGGGACGCCGGCCAGGCCGGCGCCTGACCGGGACGCCACGGCCGGACGGTCGGTCGGCGCACAGCGCGCCGGACCCACCACGCATAGACGCCCAGGCCCACCGCGGGCCTGGGCGTCCGTGCGTCTGCGGGTGCCCGACCGGGGCTGAGCGGGCGCTAAGCGACGTCTCCGGGCTTCGGCAGCGGCGTGCCGTACCAGCGCTCGATCAGCCGGGCCGCGATCGAGATACCGAAGGGAGGCAGCACCTCCCCGGACTCGAAGGCAGCCCGAAGGTCCTCCCGGGAGAACCAGCGCGCCTCCTGGATCTCCTCCCCGTCCACGTTGATCTCGGCGGACGTCGCACGCGCCATGAAGCCCAGCATCAGGCTGGACGGGAAGGGCCAGGGCTGGCTGGCGATGTACTCCACGTCGCCGACGGTGACGCCCGCCTCCTCGAAGACCTCGCGGCGCACCGACTGCTCGATCGACTCGCCCGGCTCGACGAAGCCGGCGAGCGTCGAGAAGCGGCCCTCGGGCCAGTGCACTTGGCGGCCCAGCAGAGCGCGGTCCTGGTCGTCGGTGACGAGCATGATCACGGCCGGGTCGGTACGGGGGTAGTGCTCGGCCCCGCACGCCGGGCAGCGGCGGATGTGGCCCGCCGCCGCGATGACCGTGCGCTCGCCGCAGCGCGAGCAGAAACGGTGGAGCCGCTGCCAGTTCTCCAGCGCCACCGCGTGCACCAGCAGCCCCGCGTCGCGCGGCGAGAGCAGCAGTCCCGCCTCGCGCAGGCCGGCGGGGCGGGCGGACTGGTCCATGCGGCCGGGCAGCGCGTCCTTCTGGAGCGCGAAGTAGCGCACGCCGTCCTCGTCCGTGCCCAGGAAGTACCGGTGGGTCTCGGTGACGGGGGCCTCGAAGGCCGGGGTCATGACCAGCTCGGTGCGGCCGTCGGGAGCGTCGTCGATCAGCGCCTGCCCGCCCGAGACCACGAAGACCCGGGTCGTCGGGTGGCTCCACGCCGCGGCCAGCCACGCCTCGTCGAGGCGGTGGTGCGCCTCGCGGTCGATGCCGCTCGGCAGCGTGAGTCCGATCGGGCGGTCTGCGGTGGCGTAGCTGTTGGTGCTGGTGCTGGTGCTCACGGTACTTCCAACTCCCCCGGGTGGATTGGGTGTCAGGTCTCGAAGGGCGCTCGGCGGAGGGCGTCTCGGCAGGAGGGCGCTCCTCGGGAGTGCGGCTCAGCGAAGGGCGGCGGCGAGGTCTCCCCACAGGTGAGCGGTGGTCTCGACGCCCTTGAGGAGGAGGTCCAGCTCGACCTTCTCGTTGGGCGCGTGCCAGCCGTCGGACGGAACGGAGACGCCGAGGAAGAGCACCGGGGCGCCCAGCACGTCCTGGAGGTCCGCGGCGGGTCCCGAGCCGCCCTCGCGGGTGAAGCGGATCTTCTGTCCGTCGAAGGCCCGGCTCATGGCGCGTACGACCGACTGGAGAGCCGGGTGGTCGAGCGACGTCAGACAGGGGCGGGTCGCCGCGCCGAAGGCGATCTCGTGGCGGACGCCCGCCGGGATCCGCTCGGCGACCCACTGGCGGACGGCCTTCTCCACATGGTCCGGGTCCTGGCCGGCGACCAGGCGGAACGAGAGCTTCAGCTGGGCGGAGGACGGGATGATCGTCTTGCCGCCGGGGCCCTGGTAGCCGCCGCCTATGCCGTTGACCTCGGCGGTCGGACGGGTCCAGACGCGCTCCAGCGTCGAGAAGCCGGCCTCGCCGAGCGTGCCGTACGACTTGGCGGTGGTCAGCCAGGACGCCTCGTCGAAGGGGAGCTCGGCGATGAGCTCCCGCTCGGCGTCGGTGAGCGGCGCGATGCCGTCGTAGAAGCCGGGGATCGTGACGTGCTCGTCGGCGTCGTGCAGCGCCGCGACGATGCGGGCGGCCACGGTGGCGGGGTTGGGCACCGCGCCGCCGAAGGAGCCGGAGTGGATGTCCTGGTCGGGGCCGTACAGGGAGATCTCGCAGTCGGCGACGCCGCGCATGCCGGTGCAGACGGTCGGGGTCGTCTCCGACCACATGCCGGTGTCGGAGACGATCACGGCGTCGGCGGCGAGGCGGGCGGCGCGGGACTCTACGAGGGCGCGGAAGTTCGGGGAGCCGGACTCCTCTTCACCCTCGATCAGCAGCTTCAGGTTGACCGCGGGGGCGGTGCGGCCGGTGGCGGCGAGGTGGGCCCGGACGCCCAGCGTGTGGAAGAAGACCTGTCCCTTGTCGTCCGCCGCGCCGCGGCCGTACATCCGGCCGTCGACGATCTGCGGCTCGAAGGGCTCGGTGTGCCAGCCGTCCTCGCGGGCGGCGGGCTGGACGTCGTGGTGGCCGTAGACGAGGACCGTGGGGGCGTCCGGGTCGCCGGAGGGCCACTCGGCGAAGACCGCGGGAGCGCCGGGGGTGGGCCAGATCTCGGCGACCGGGAAGCCGGTCTCCGCGAGCTTGGCGGCGAGCCACTCGGCGCTGCGCCGTACGTCCGCGTCGTGGGCGGGCTGGGCCGACACGGAGGGGATGCGGAGCCACTCGGCGAGGTCGCCGAGGAATGCGTCGCGGTGCTCCTCGATGTACGTACGGACGGCGCTGTCCGGGGTGTCGCTCATGCTCTTGAGCCTAACGGGCCTCAAGGGCTGTCTCGTCTGCCGTCTCGCCCAGCAGGATGCGCTCCAGCTCGGCGCGGCCGGGGAGGGAGGCGGGGCGGACGGTCTCCCCGGTGCGCACATAGACGAACGCGGCGGCGACGGCGTCGAGCGGGAGGCCGTGGAGCTCGGCCCAGGCGAGGCGGTAGACGGCGAGCTGGAGGGGGTCGGCGGTGGGGGTGCGGCCGGTCTTCCAGTCGACGATCTCGTACGCGGGCGCCGCCTCGTCCGCGGGGGCGGTGCGGTAGACCGCGTCGATGCGGCCGCGGATCACCCGGCCCGCGAGGGTGAGCTGGAAGGGGAACTCGACGCGGTACGGGGTGCGGCGGGCGTACGGGGTGCGGTCGAAGGCCTCCTTGAGCGCGGCCAGGTCGCGCTCGTCGGCGATCTCCGGGTCGTCCGCCTCTCCGCCGGGGAGCTCGTCCGGGCCGAGCATCGGGAGCGGCAACTCCTCGAACCGCGACTCCACCCACGCGTGGAAGCGGGTGCCCCGGCGGGCGGCGGGCTGCGGGGGCCGGGGCATGGGACGGGCCAGCTCCTGCGCGAAGCCGTCGGGGTCGGCGGCGAGGCGCATCAGCTGGGAGGCCGACAGGGAGGCGGGCACGAGGACGTCACGGGTGGTGGCGCGGGTACGGCGGAGCTCGCGGGTGAGGGCGTCCAGGTCGCGGTCCCAGGAGGCGATGGTGCGGGCGTCTTCGGGGGGCAGAGGGGCCTGACCCACCAGGCTGCCGGGTGCGTCGACCTCGCGGCGCGGGCGGGGCATGGCGGGGACGGCGGGCTCCGAGGCGAAGGCGGCGGGCTCGGGAGGGAGAGCGGAGGACTCCGGGGCGAAGGCCGCGAGCTCCGGGGCGGCGGCTTCAGGGGCGGATGCGGCCTCTTCCGAGACGGCGGGGTCGGATTCCGGATCGGCGTCGTCCCATGGGGGCGGGGGGAAGTCCTCCTCGTCCCAGAGCGGGGGCTCGGGGACGTCCTCGTCCAGGGGCCCGAACTCGAAGGGGTCGCCCTCCGGAGCGTCTGCGGGCAGCGGTACCGGGAGGGAGTCGGGGGCGGCGTCGGAGGCGGCGTCCCATGAGGCCGCCGTGAAGGACTCCATGAGGGACAGGACCCGGTCCGCCGCGGCGCGGCGGCGGGCGAGGGACGTCTCGTCCAGGGGCAGCGGCCAGGCCTGGTCCGCGTGAGCCGTATGGAGGGCCGGGTTCTCCGCGTCCTCCTCGGGCTCGTCCGTCCACACCTCGATCTCGCCGAAGCCCTTCGCGCAGTGGTCGTACAGCGCGTGCAGAAACGACGACGGGCCCCGGCGGCGCTTCTGGGTGGGTCCCCACCAGTGAGAGGAGGCCAGAAGCAGGGAGCGGGGGCGGGTGAAGGTGACGTACCCCAGGCGCAGTTCCTCCGTGTGCTGGTGGTCCTTCATCGACTCCTTGAACGCCTTGAGGCCCTTCGCGTCCCAGGACTCGACGTCCGGGAGGGTCGCCGCGTCGCCGCGCAGCGCGTGCGGGAGGACCTTGGCCTGCGAGGTCCACGCCTCGCGCGCCTGGTCGCTCGGGAAGTGCTTGGCGACCAGCCCGGGGACCGCGACGACGTCCCACTCCAGGCCCTTGGACTTGTGGGCCGTCAGCACCTTCACCGTGTTCTCGCCGCCGGGCAGGGCGTTGTCCAGGCCCTTCTCGTACTGCGCGGCCGTGCGCAGGAAGGCGAGGAAGGCCAGCAGCGTCGCCTCGCCGTCGAGCGCGGCGAAGCCCGCGGCTATGTCCAGGAAGTTGCCGAGGGTCTCGCGGCGGCGGGCGGCCAGGGCGTGCGGCGAGGCGGAGAGCTCGACCTCGAGGCCCGTGGCGTTCAGAACGCGGTGCAGGACGTCCATCAGGGGGTCGGCGAGGGAGCGGCGCAGGTCGCGCAGCTCGGCGGCGAGGCGCGCGAACCGGACCCGGGCCTCCGCGGAGAACGGCAGGCCGTCGTCCTCGCCGTCCGCCGACTCCAGGAACGTGTCGAGCGCGTCGGCGAGCGAGACGACCTCGGCCGGGTCGGTGCCCTCGACGGCCGCGGCCAGCCGTTCGTCCGCGTCGGCGCCGTCGGGCGCGGCGCGGTGGACCAGGAGCCGGGCGCGGCGGCCGAGCAGCGCCAGGTCGCGTGGGCCGATCCGCCAGCGCGGTCCGGTCAGCAGGCGTACGAGCGAGGCGTTGGCCCCCGGGTCCTGGAGGACCTCGCACATCGCGACCAGGTCGGCGACCTCGGGCAGGTGGAGCAGCCCGGACAGACCGACGACCTCGACCGGGACGTCTCTGGCGACCAGCGCGCCCTGTATCTCGGCGAAGTCGCCCGCGGTGCGGCACAGGACCGCGATCTCTCCGGGCTCCTTGCCCGTGCGCACCAGGTGGGCGATCGAGTCGGCCAGCCACTGCGTCTCCTCCGCATGGGTGGGCAGGAGGGCGATGCGGACCGATCCGTCGCGCTCGGCGCCGGGCGCGGGGCGCAGCGCCTCCACGCCCGCGTGCATGGCGCGCAGCGGGGCGGCGAGGCCGTTGGCGAGGTCGAGGAGCCGGCCGCCGCTGCGGCGGTTCTCGCTGAGCGAGAAGCGGTCGGCGGGGCGGCCGTCGGCGTACGGGAAGTGCACGGGGAAGTCGTCCAGGTTGGCCACGGAGGCGCCGCGCCAGCCATAGATGGCCTGGCAGGGGTCGCCGACCGCGGTCACGGCATGGCCGGTTCCCTGGCCGAACAGGCCGGACAGCAGCAGCCGCTGGGCCACCGAGGTGTCCTGGTACTCGTCGAGCAGCACCACCCGGAACTCGTCCCGCAGGATGCCGCCGACCTCGGGCCGGGTCAGGGCGAGCTCGGCGGAGAGCGCGATCTGGTCGCCGAAGTCCAGCAGGTCGCGGGCGCGCTTGGCCGCGCGGTAGCGCACGGTCAGCTCGAGCAGCTCCCGGCGGGCGGCCGCCGCCTCGGGGACTTTGCGCAGCTCGGCGTTGCTCAGCCGCGCGCTCTCCAGGGCGCGCAGCAGCTCGGAGTCGTACGCGCCGAGCTGCTGCGGTCGTACGAGGTGCTCGGCGAGCTCCGAGTCCAGCGCGAGCAGATCGCTGACCAGGGACGGGAACGACTTGGTCAGCGAGGGGTACGGCCCGGGGGCCTCCCGCAGCACCCGCGCGGCCAGTTGGTAGCGGGTGGCGTCGGCGAGCAGACGCGAGGTCGGCTCCAGGCCGATGCGCAGCCCGTGGTCGGTCAGGAGCTGGCCGGCGAAGGCGTGGTACGTGGAGATGCGCGGCTCGCCCGGGGGGTTGTCCGGGTCGATGGCGTCGGGGTCGGTCACCCCGGCGCGTACGAGAGCCTTGCGGACGCGCTCGGCGAGCTCGCCCGCCGCCTTGTTGGTGAACGTGAGGCCGAGGACCTGCTCGGGGGCGACCTGGCCGGTGCCGACGAGCCACACCACCCGGGCGGCCATCACCGTCGTCTTCCCCGACCCGGCTCCGGCCACGATGACCTGCGGGGCGGGCGGCGCGATGATGCAGGCCGTCTGCTCCGGGGTGAAGGGGATGCCGAGGAGCTCCTTGAGCTGCTCGGGGTCGGTGATGCGTGCGGTCACCCCAGAGAGGCTAACGGGGGCCACTGACAGCAGCGGCCCCCATCGGCTTCAGCCGGGTCTCGCCCGGCTGCGCGTGCGTCAGGCGCCGCCGCCCGCTCCGCCCAGCTTCTCGAGGTCGACGATCTCGGAGGGCGGCGGGGCCACGGCCTTCACGGGCTTGTTGTAGTCCGTGAGCACCATCGTGCCCGGCTCCTCGCCGCCGTCCTTGACGAGCTTGAGCAGGTAGGGCTCGCCCTCCTTGGCGACGTACATGGTCGCCGTCTCGCCGTTGGCCTTCTTCTTGACGAGGGTGGCCGCGCTCTGGCCGTTGACCTCGGCGTCGGGGCCCTTGGTCATGCCCTTGCGCTCCGACTTGTCTTTGTCCATGTCGCTGAGCATGGACTCGAGGTCGCAGACGCCGTCCATGTCCTTGTCGCTGCCCGGAGGCATCTTGATCCAGCGACCCTTCATGATCTCGACGACGCCGTCGGCCTCGGCGTCGGGCGCGCCCTCCTCGCTCATGGAGGCGCGCCAGAACTTGTCGTCGCCCTTCATGTACATGGTCTTGCTGACCTTGCGGAGCTCGGCGTTGCCGCCCTGCACGCCCATCTTGCCCGTGCACTCGCCCTTGTCGTCCACGGCGAAGTCGACGGACATCTGCTCGCCGTCGCTCTTGATGTTGCCCACCATCCTGATGGACTGAGCGGACTTGGTGGCGGTGATCGCCTTCTCGCCGATCTCGTCGGCGCTGAGTCCCGCGAACGGGTCCGGGGCCTTGGAAGTGGTGGCGGCCGCCGGCTCCTTCTCCTTGTCGCCGGAGCCCTTCGCCTTGCTGTCGCCGTCCTTCGAGCAGCCTGCCAGGCCGGCGATCACGGTCGCGCAGACCACCGCCGAAACCAGGAACCTCTGCTTGGCCGCCATTTTTTCTCCCTGCCATGTCGATGCGCTTATCGCATCCTTATGCGACTTCCGTTGGGCCTCATTGGATGCACTCAGGGGCTGTGATGTGTGCCACAACACCTGTCATTCAACTATTTGGCGGCCTTCCGGCTGCGCGCTGCAAGAGGCGCGGAAGGAGCAATGAGCGCAGTGCTGACCGGCGTTGGGCGTGAAGCGCTCGTCCAGGACGCGGCCGGCGGCGGTGGCGAGCAGCTCGCCGACCCACTCCCCCGCTTTCGCGGGCGCGGCAGGCGTCTCAGGCGTCTCCGGCCTCTCATGCGTCTCAGGCGCGGTCGGCTCGCCCGACTCGGCCGAGTCCACCGGACCGGCAGGCTCCACCGGGCCGTCGGGCGCGGCCGGACCGTCGGACGCTGCCTTGTCGCCCCTGTCCAGTGACGGGGGCGCGAGCGGCTCCTGCACCTGCACCTTGGGCAGGTCCTCGCCGCCCTCCTTCTTGGGCGCGGCCTGGCGCAGCTGTACGAGCTCCGCGCCGCCCGGCTCCGGGCGGCGGCCGTCGAAGGCCGCGTCCACCGCGCCCTCGCGCACCGCGAGCTGGTAGACGGCCAGCTGGGGGTGGCGGGCGACCTCGTCCTTGGTGGGGGCCTGCTTGCCGGTCTTGAAGTCGACGACGTAGGCGCGGCCCTGCTCGTCCTGCTCGACGCGGTCCATAGAGCCCCGGATGCGCACCTCGTACTCGCCGGCTTCCAGCGTCACGTCGAAGTCGTGCTCGGTGGCGGCGGGAACGCGGCCGCCCCGGTCCATGACGTGCCAGCGCAGGAAGCGCTCGAGCGCCACGCGCGCGTGCTCCTTCTCCTGCTGCGACTTCCATGGAGCGTCGAAGACGAGGGCGTCCCACACGGAGTCGAGGCGCTCCATGAGGACGGCGAGGTCGGCGGGGGTCTGTCCGGAGGCGACTTCGTCGGCGAGCACGTGAACGACGTTGCCGAACCCCTGGGCGGCGGTGGCGGGGGCGGCGGCCTTCACCTCGCGGCCGAGGAACCACTGGAGCGCGCAGGTGTTGGCGAGCTGGTCCAGGGCGCTGCCCGAGAGGGTGACGGGCTGGTTCCGGTCGCGCAGCGGAATCGCGCTATGGGTGGCGTCGTACAGGCCCCACCAGCGGTAGGGGTGCGCGGCGGGGACGAGCGGCTGGCCCTCGTCGTCGGTCAGCGCCGCGAGCCGGGCGAGCCGGAGTGCGGCGGCCTCGCGCAGCGCGTCGGGCGCCTGGGGGTCCACGGTGGTGGCGCGCAGCTCGGCGACGAGGGCGGCCACGGCGAGCGGGCGGCGGGGGCGCGCGGTGACGTCCTTCGGCTCCGCGCCCAGCTCGTCGAGGAAACGGGAGGGCTGGTCGCCGTCGTCGGCGGGCGCCTTGACGGCGGTGACGACCAGGCGCTCGCGGGCGCGGGTGGCTGCGACGTAGAAGAGGCGTCGCTCCTCGGCGAGGAGGGCGCCCGGGGTGAGGGGCTCGGCGAGGCCGTCGCGTCCGATGCGGTCGGCTTCGAGGAGGGAGCCGCGGCGCCGGAGGTCGGGCCACAGCCCCTCCTGGACGCCCGCGACGACGACGAGGCGCCATTCGAGGCCCTTGGAGCGGTGCGCGGTCATCAGGCGTACGGCGTCGGGGCGGACGCTCCGCTTGGCCAGGGTGTCGGCCGCGATGTCCTGCGCCTCGATCTCTTCGAGGAAGTTGAGCGCACCGCGGCCGCCGGTGCGCTCCTCGGCGCGGGCGGCGGTGTCGAACAGCGCGCACACGGCGTCGAGGTCGCGGTCGGCGTTGCGGCCGGCGGGGCCGCCGCGGAGGGCGGCGCGCTCCAGGCGCTGCGGCCAGGGGGTCCCGTCCCACAGCTCCCATAGCGCCTCCTCGGCGGTGCCGCCGCCTTCGAGGAGCTCGCGCGCCTTGCGCAGCAGCGCGCCCAGGCGCTGCGCGGCGCGGGCGTACGCGGGGTCATGGGCGACGAGCCGCTCGGGTTCGGCGAGGGCGCGGGCGAGGAGCTGGTCGGAGGGCGGGGGGACGCGGTTGCCGCCGGCGCGCTCCTCGTCCCGCAGGGCGCGGGCGAGCCGGCGGAGGTCGGCGGTGTCCATGCCGCCGAGGGGGGATGCGAGGAGGGCGAGGGCGGTCTCGGTGGAGAGCCAGGGTGTGAGCTCGGGGTCGGGGGCGGGGGCTTCGGGCTCGGTCCCTGACGCGGGCTGGGGCTCGGCATGTGCGGCGGCTTCAGGCCCGGCCTCGGGCTCGGGGGTGCCATCCGACGCGCTTTCAGGCTCGGCATCCGAGGCGGCTTCGGGTTCCGCCTCGGGCTCGGGGGTGCCATCCGACGCGGTTTCAGGCTCGGCATTCGACGCGGCCTCGGGCTCGGGCTCAGCCTCCGACGAGGCCTCGGGCCCGGTGGGCACGTCGGCGCCTGCCTCGTCCCCCGTCTCGGCCTCCGTCTCGGTCTCGGCCCCCTCGTCCGCCGCCTCGCCCGTCGCCGGTTCCCGCCCCTCTGCCGTCGCTGGCGCTGCCGCTGCCGTCGCTGCCGTCGCCACCGCGCGCAGCGCCGTCAGCAGCGGTGCGACCGCCGGCTCGTGGCGGAGGGGGACGTCGTCGCCGTCCGTCTCCAGCGGGACTCCCGCCGAGGTCAGGGCGCGGCGAAGGGAGGGGATGGTGCGGCCGCCCGCGCGGACCAGGACCGCCATCTCGCTCCAGGGGACCCCGTCCTCGAGGTGGGCGCGGCGGAGGATGTCGGCGACGCTGTCGAGCTCCGCCGAGGCGGTCGGGAAGGTGTACGCCTCCACCCGGCCGCCGTCGCGGACCGCCGCCAGCTCCCGGTGGGCGCGGACCTTCTCTGCGGGGAGGCGGTTGAGCGGCATACGGCGGGTCAGCAGGCGGGTGGCCGCCAGCAGCTGCGCGCCGCTGCGGCGGGACGTCGTCAGCACCGCCACGTCCGACGGGCTGCCGTCGGAGTGCCGGAACCTGTCGGGGAAGTCCAGGATCCCGTTCACGTCGGCACCGCGGAAGGCGTAGATCGACTGGTCCGGGTCGCCGAAGGCGACCAGGGTCCTGCCCTGCCCGGCCAGCGCCTGCAGCAGCCGCACCTGGGCCGGGTCGGTGTCCTGGTACTCGTCCACGAACACCGCGTCGTACGCGTCGTAGAGCGAACCGTGCGAGCCCGGCGAACCGTGCGGCGTCCCGCCCGGCGACCCGTCCGCCGCGCCCTCCGCCAGCAGCACCGCCCGGTGCACCAGCTCCGCGTAGTCCAGCACCCCCTGCGCGTCCAGCACGTCCAGGTACTCCGCCAGGAACGAGGCGGCCGCCCCCCAGTCGGGGCGGCCGGTCCGCGCGGCGAAGCGCGCCAGCGCATCGGGCCCGAGCCCCAGCTCCCGGCTGCGCGCCAGCACCGCCCGCACCTCGTCGGCGAACCCCCTCGTCGTCAGGCACGCCCGCAGTTCGTCAGGCCACTGGTGCCGGACCAGCCCTTCGCGCTCCAGATCGAGCTGGCCTGCCAGCAGCTCCCGGACCGCGACGTCCTGCTCCGGACCCGACAGCAGCCGCAGCGGCTCGGCGAACAGATCCGCGTCCTGGTGCGCGCGGACGAGGGCGTAGCAGAAGGAGTGGAATGTCGTCGCCTGCGGCCCGCGCGCCCCGCCGAGCCGCAGCGCCATCCGGTCGCGCAGCTCCACCGCCGCCTTGCGGCTGAAGGTGAGCACCAGGATCCGCTCCGGGTCCCCGCCCTGCGCCACTCGCGCGGCCACCGCCTCCACCAGCGTGGTCGTCTTGCCCGTTCCCGGCCCGGCGAGCACGAGCAGCGGGCCTTCGCCGTGGTCAACCACGGCGCGCTGTGCTGCGTCCAGCAAAGGAAGGGCCACCGAGCCCGGTGGGGTACGCACCAGTCGGTACGCGCCCGGGGACCTCCCCCGGCGCCCCTGCGGGCGTGGGGGGACCCCCTGCCGTACCTGATGCTTGTACGGCGTACGTCCGGCGGTGGAGGAGGAGCTCACGTGGATCGTCGGTCCTGGTGGGTGTGCTGGTGGTGAGGGAGCGGTCCGTGCCGCGCGCTGACGACGCTACGCCAGCGCCTGGCGGGGGCGCAGCGAGTCCGTCCCGTACCCCTTACGGGCCTCCGAGTCCCCGCGCGACCCCCGAAAGGCGGAAGCTGTCATATGTGAGCGCCGTCGACCGCACCACCGCCGCCGTCCCAACGCGCGCGCTTCATGTCGAGGCGCGGCACGTGGCCCTCGGCGCTGGGCCCGGCCTCGCGCAGCGGGGTGCCCTCGGTGCGGTAGTGGCCGAGGGCGCGCAGCTCATGGCCGACGAGCAGCACCCCGTCCGAGCGGACCACCCGCCACCAGGGCGCCGCGCCGCCGTACAGCGCCATCACCCGGCCGACCTGGCGCGGACCGCCCTCGCCGAGCCACTCCGCGACATCGCCGTACGTCATCACGCGGCCGGCCGGGATCAGCTCGGCGACCTCGAGCACCCGCTCCGCGTACTCCGGCAGCTCATCCATCCGACCCATCCTGCCCCACCGCACCGACAACGCCCCGGCCAGGCAGAACGGGCGTCAGATAACAAAGCGACGTATGTTGCTCACCTCACGCCCCCGCAATACACCCTGATGCCCCCCTCTGTCGTTCGCTCATGCCACCATCATGCGGGCGGTGACTGGTGATACGAGATCAAGAAGAGACCGAGACGGCGAAGGAGCAGGGCGTGCAGCCTCCTCAGGCGGCGAGCACCTCTGAGCCCGAGTCGCACCCGGACGCGCCCGCTTCGTACCCAAATGCACCCGCCGCGCAGGCCGGCGGAGAGAACGCCGACTCCGGCCAGGAGGACGGCGAGGCCCCTCCCGCGGCCAAGGCGGGCTCCGACGCCGACAGCCGGGCGGCTGACGCCGAGGGCGGCGAGGCCGATCAGGACGCCGGCGGCGCGAACGACCCGAAGGACACCAAGGCCACCAAGGACGCCAAGAGCGCCACGAGCGCCGAGGACGTCGACGCCCTGGACGCGTCCGACGCCGTGATCCGCGCCGACCGCGTCTCCGGCGACGAGCCGCTGCTGGCCGCCCGCGTGCACCGCCCCTCCGATCTGATGCGGCTGCTCATCGGCGTCCTCGCCATCGCCGTCGTTCTCGCCGTCGCCGCGTTCGCCCACGGCACCACCTCGGGCCTCGAGCAGGACATCAACAAGGGCACCGGGAACGCCCCCGACCTGGTGGTCAAGATCGCCGGTCTGGCGTCCAGCATCGCCGTGCTGCTCGTCCCCGTCGCCTTCGCCATCGAGCGCCTGGTCAAACGCGACGGGCTGCGCATCGCCGACGGCGTCCTGGCCGCCGTGCTCGCGCACGGCGTCACCCTCGCCACCGACCTATGGGTCGCCAAGGGCGCGCCGGGCACCCTCCAGGACGCGCTGACCCAGCCGCAGGGCGGCGGCCTCACCGACCCGGTGCACGGCTATCTCGCGCCGGTCATCGCCTATATGACGGCCGTCGGCATGGCCCGCAGACCGCGCTGGCGCGTGGTGCTGTGGGCGGTGCTGCTGCTCGACGCCTTCGCGATGCTCGTCGCCGGCTACACCACAGCCTTCTCGATCATCCTCACCGTGCTGATCGGCTGGACCGTCGCGTACGGCACCCTGTACACCGTCGGCTCGCCGAACGTACGCCCCACCGGCCAGAACCTGCTGGCCGGTCTGCGCCATGTCGGCTTCCGCCCGGTGACCGCCATGCGCGCCGAGGAGGACGTCGTCGACTCCTCCCGCTCCTCCGGCGCCACCTCCGCCGAACAGGGCGACCGCGGCCGGCGCTATCTGGTCTCCCTGGAGGACGGGCCGCCGCTGGACGTCACCGTCGTCGACCGCGAGCAGCAGGCCCAGGGCTTCTTCTACCGGGTCTGGCGCCGGCTGACCCTGCGCTCCATCACCACCCGCCGCTCCATCCAGTCGCTGCGCCAGGCGCTCGAGCAGGAGGCGCTGCTGGCGTACGCGGCCATCGCCGCCGGCGCGAACGCCCCCAAGCTGATCGCGACCTCGGAGCTCGGCCCCGACGCCGTGATGCTGGTGTACGAGCACCTCGGCGGCCACAGTCTGGACTCCCTGGAGGACGACCAGATCACCGACGACGTGGTGCGCGGCGCCTGGCGCCAGGTGAAGGCCCTGCAGTCGCGGCGCATCGCGCACCGGCGGCTCACCGGCGACGCGATCCTGGTGGATCGTTCCGGCAAGGTGATCCTGACCGACCTGCGCGGCGGCGAGATCGCGGCCGGCGAGATCGTGCTGCGTATGGACATCGCGCAGCTGCTGACCACCCTGGGGCTGCGGGTCGGCGCTCAGCGCGCGGTGGCCGCGGCGGTCGAGGTGCTCGGCCCGGACGCGATCGCCGACTGTCTGCCGCTGCTCCAGCCGATCGCGCTCAGCCGCTCGACCCGGGCGACGCTGCGCAGGCTCGCCCGCGAGCGGTCCGAGCGCGAGCGGGAGGCCGTGCTGGAGGCGTCCGCCGCCGCCAAGCGGGCTCGTACGGAAGCCGCCGAGGCGGCGGACGAGGGCGTCGTCGCCGTCGACCGGAAGGGCGACGAGCGCAAGGGCGACGACCGCAAGGCGGCGCGCAAGTCCGAGCGGCTGGAGCGACAGGCCGACAAGCGCGCTATGGACGAAGCCATGGACGAGGCGCGCGAGGAGGACCTGCTCTCCCAGATCCGCCAGCAGGTGCTGCTGATCCGCCCGCAGGCGCCGGTCGAGCCGGTCCGTCTGGAGCGAATCAGGCCGCGCACGCTGGTCAGCATCATCGCCGGCGCGATCGCCGCGTACTTCCTGCTCTCGCAGCTCGCGGGCATCGACTTCGCCACGGTCTTCGACCAGGCGCACTGGGGCTGGGTGGCCGGCGCCTTCGTCTTCTCCGCGATCAGCTACCTCGCGGCGGCGATGAGCCTGCTGGGCTTCGTGCCCGAGCGGGTGGCGTTCCGGCAGACCGTGGTGGCGCAGGTGGCCGGCTCGTTCGTCAAGATCGTCGCCCCGGCGGCGGTCGGCGGCGTCGCGCTGAACACCCGCTTCCTCCAGCGCTCGGGCGTACGGCCCGGGCTCGCCGTGGCCAGCGTCGGCGCGTCCCAGCTCTTCGGGCTCGGCGCGCACATCATGCTGCTGCTGGCCTTCGGCTATCTGACCGGCACGGAGAAGACGGCGTCGGTCGCGCCCTCGAGGACGGTGATCGCGGGCCTGCTGACCGTCGCGGTGCTCGTGCTCGTGGTGACCGCGATCCCCTTCCTGCGGAAGTTCGTCTCGACCCGGCTGCGCTCGCTCTTCGCGGGCGTCGTGCCGCGCATGCTCGACGTGCTCCAGCGGCCGGTGAAGCTGCTCACCGGCATCGGCGGGATGCTGCTGCTCACCGGCGCCTTCGTGATGTGCCTGGACGCCTCGATCAGGGCCTTCGACGACGGCAACCAGACGCTGAGCTACGCGAGCATCGCCGTGGTCTTCCTGGCGGGCAACGCGCTCGGCTCGGCGGCGCCGACTCCGGGCGGCGTGGGCGCGGTCGACGCCGCCCTGCTGGGCGGTCTGCTCCTGGCCGGGCTGCCGTACGAGGTCGCGGCGCCGGCGGTGCTGCTGTACCGGACGCTCACGCTATGGCTGCCGGTCCTGCCGGGGTGGTTCGCCTTCAACCACCTGACCCGCAAGGGCTCGCTGTAGGCGGAGCCGTACGCCCCGTCCCGCGGCCGCGCACGATGAGCGCGCTATAGCGGTCGAGGTGGGCGCCAGGCCTCCGTCCGCCGCCCTTTCCCCCGGAAGCCGTACGACCCCGCCCTGCCGCGTGCTGCCGCCCCGGCCGTCACCCGGCTGCCACCCGCATGGAACGTCCGAACAGGCGGTCTTTGTTCGACCGGAGCACCATGGTGCCCATGCCCCATACGTCCCCTCCGCGCGCCGTCGCCCTCGCCTCCGCCGCCGTGCTGCTGGCACTCGCCGGATGCTCCAGCGACAGCGGCCAGGCCAAGGAGAAGGACGACGGAGGGGCTGAGGGGCTGACGGCGCTGGCCCAGCAGGAGCTCGAGTGGCAGCAGTGCCGGGCGCCCTCGGAGGCCGAGGGCGGCGGGCCCGCGCCCTCCCCGCTGCCGGGCGGGACCCAGTGGGAATGCTCGTTCATGGACGTTCCGCGCGACTATGACGATCCCGACGGCGAGACGATCGAGCTCGCCCTGATCCGCGCCAAGGCCATCGAAACCGACAAGCGGATCGGCTCGCTGATCTTCAACTTCGGCGGGCCCGGCGGCTCCGGGGTCTCCACCCTGCCGTCCGCCGCGGCCGACTACGGCACTCTGCGCACCCGCTACGACCTGGTCAGCTTCGACCCCCGCGGGGTCGGCCGCAGCGTGGGCGTGGAGTGCGAGGACGACAAGCAGCTGGACGCGTACTTCGCGCAGGACTGGACGCCCGACGACGCCGCGGAGGAGAAGACCCTCACCGGGAGCCTCAAGGACTTCGCCGACGCCTGCGAGCAGAACTCCGGCAGCGAGCTCCCCTACGTCGGCACGGAGAACGCGGCGCGCGACATGGATCTGATGCGCCAGGTCCTCGGCGACGACAAGCTCTACTACTTCGGCATCTCCTACGGCACGGAGCTGGGCGGCGTCTACGCCCACCTGTTCCCGAAGAACGTCGGCCGGGCCGTCTTCGACGCCGTCGTCGACCCGACCAAGAGCGCGAAGGGCGGCGCGCTCGGCCAGGCCAAGGGCTTCCAGCTGGCGCTCGACCACTTCACCGAGGACTGCGTGCGCAGAGGCGACGACTGCCTGCTCCCGGGCTCCACCTCGCGCGAGATCCAGGACTGGATCATGAGCTTCCTCCAGGGGCTCGACGACAAGCCGATCCCCGGCATCGGCGACCGGATGCTGACCCAGAGCCAGGCCACCAACGGCATCGTGCAGTCCTTGTACTCCCGGGAGTACTGGGAGCTGCTGGAGCAGGGCCTGGACGAGGCGGAGGGCGGCGACGGCGCGCTGCTGCTCGCCCTCTCCGACGCCATGACCGGACGCAGCCAGAACGGCCACTACAGCAATATCCAGGCGGCCAACTCGGCCATCAACTGCGTCGACTACAAGGAGCGTTACTCGCTGGAGGACACGAGGGCCGCGCTGCCGGAGTTCCGCCAGGCGTCCCGCGTCTTCGGCGACTCGCTCGGCTGGGGCCTGCTGGGCTGCACCGAGTGGCCGGTCCCGGGCGTCTGGGCCCACCCCGACGTCTCCGCCCCCGGCGCGCCCCCGATCGTGCTCGTCGGCGCGACCGGCGACCCGGCGACCCCGTTCGAGGGCACCAAGGCGATGGCCCAGGCTCTGGGCAAGGGCGTCGCCGTCACCGTGACCTACGACGGCGAGGGGCACGGCGCTTATAACGGCGGCAGCAGGTGCGTGCAGAAGGCCGTGAACACCTACCTCCTCAACGGCAAGCCGCCCGCCGACGGCACCGTCTGCCGCTAGCCGGGAAGTTATCCACAGGCAAAGCGCCCCCTCGGCCGCCCCACCTAAGATATCGAAACAATCTTCGAAGCCTGGGGGGCACAAGATGACATATCGGGTACGGGCGGGAGCTCTGGCCTCGGCTGCCGCGCTGCTCGCCGGGCTGGCCGTCGGCTGCGACAGCGGGGAGGGGGACGGATCGAGGGACGACGGCAAGAGCAGCGCCGCGCCGTCCTCTCCCGCGAAGGCCGCGCCGAAGCCGGACGAGCCGAAGCTGCCGGCGCTGCCTGCCTCGCTCACCGGCCAGAAGCTCGACTGGAAGGCCTGCAAGGCCCCGGTGAAGGCGCAAGGAAGCTATGCGAGGGCGCCGGGCGGCGAGTGGCAGTGCGCCACGCTCAAGGCGCCCCTCGACTACCGCAAGCCCACCGGCGACACGATCGGCATCGCCCTGATCCGCGCGAAGGCCGAGAACACGTCGAAGCGGATCGGCTCCCTGCTGTTCAACTTCGGCGGGCCCGGCGGCTCCGGCGTCGGCGCCCTGCCCGGCGCCGGGCAGGGCTTCAAGACCCTCCAGAGCCGCTACGACCTGGTCAGCTTCGACCCGCGCGGAGTGGCCGAGTCCGACGCGGTGGTCTGCCGGGGCGACAAGGAGACCGAGGCGGCCCTCCGCGTCGACTTCACCCCGGACACGGCCGCCGAGGAGAAGACCTACCTCGACGACTCCACGGCCTTCGGCGCGGGCTGCGCGACGCGGTCCGGCCGTGTGCTGCCGCATGTCGGCACCGTCAACGCCGCCCGCGACATGGACCTGATGCGCCAGGCGCTGGGCGACGAGAAGCTGCACTACCTGGGCTTCTCGTACGGCACCGAGCTGGGCGGCGTCTACGCCCACCTGTTCCCGGAGAACGTCGGCCGGCTCGTCCTGGACGCCGTCGTCGACCCCACCGCGGACTACACCGGGCACTCGCGCAACCAGGCCGTCGGCTTCCAGCGCGCCCTGGAGAACTACTTCAAGAGCCGGGACATCAGCGCGAAGGACGGCACCGCGCGCGTCGTGCGACTGCTCGAGCAGCTCGACCGCAAGCCGCTGCCCACCGACGAGGGCCGCACCCTCACCCAGAGCCTCGCGCTCACCGGGATCATCGTGCCGCTGTACTCCCAGGACAACTGGCCGATCCTGACGGATGCGCTGAACGAGGCGGAGAAGGGCGACGGCACCCGGCTGCTGCAGCTGGCCGAGTCGTACAACGACCGCGACGAGAACGGCCACTACGGCACGCAGAACCACTCGCAGCGCGCCATATCCTGCGCGGACGTCAAGGGCCGGGTGACGGCCGCCGACGTCAAGAGCAGGCTGCTGGCCGACTTCACGAAGGCGTCGCCGGTCTTCGGCCCGTATCTGGCCTGGGACCTGGCGGGCTGGTGCGCCGACTGGCCGGTCAAGGGCGAGTGGGAGACGCCCGAGGTCTCCGCCGAGGGCGCGGCCCCCATCCTGGTCGTCGGCACGACGGGCGACCCCGCGACGCCGTACGAGGGCGCGCAGAAGATGGCGGACGAGCTGGGCGCGGGCGTCGGCGTGCTGCTCACCAACAAGGGCGAGGGGCACGGCGCATACGGCAACGGCTCGTGCGTGACGAGCACGGTGGACGCGTATCTGCTGGACGGCAAGGTCCCGTCGAACGGCAAGACCTGCTCGTAGGCGACGCCTGCCCGGCGCCTGCCCGGTGCCTGCCTCTCGCCTGCCCGGCGCCGGGCAGGGGTCAGGCCCCGGACCGTGTCGCGATCCGGGGCCTGAAGGCCAAGTCGCCGTCAGCGGCGGGCGTCGCCGCCTATGGGCGCCGCGGTCAGTAGACCGGCTTCTCGGGCTCGATCTGGTGGACCCAGCCGATCACGCCGCCGCCGACGTGCACCGCGTCCGCGAAGCCCGCGGACTTGAGCACCGCGAGGACTTCCGCACTGCGGACACCCGTCTTGCAGTGCAAGACGATCTTCTTGTCCTGCGGGAGCGCCTGAAGAGCCGTTCCCATCAGGAACTCGTTCTTCGGGATCAGCTTCGCGCCCGGGATCGAGACGATCTCGTACTCGTTGACCTCGCGGACGTCGATGATCTCGATGTTCTCGCCCTCGTCGATCCACTCCTTGAGCTGCTTGGGAGTGATCGTCGAGCCGGCCGCAGCCTCCTGGGCCTCCTCGGACACGACGCCGCAGAAGGCCTCGTAGTCGATGAGCTCGGTGACGGTGGGGTTCTCGCCGCAGACCGCGCAGTCGGGGTCCTTGCGGACCTTGACCTGGCGGTACTGCATCTCCAGGGCGTCGTAGATCATCAGTCGGCCGACCAGCGGCTCGCCGATGCCGGCCAGCAGCTTGATCGCCTCGTTGACCTGGATGGAGCCGATGGACGCGCAGAGCACGCCCAGCACGCCGCCCTCGGCGCAGGAGGGGACCATGCCCGGCGGCGGGGGCTCCGGGTAGAGGCAGCGGTAGCAGGGACCGTGCTCGGACCAGAAGACGGAGGCCTGGCCGTCGAAGCGGTAGATCGAGCCCCACACATACGGCTTGTCGAGCAGCACGCACGCGTCGTTCACCAGGTAGCGCGTGGCGAAGTTGTCCGTGCCGTCGACGATCAGGTCGTACTGGCTGAAGATGTCCATCACGTTCTCGGCTTCGAGCCGCTCTTCGTGCAGGACCACGTTCACGTACGGGTTGATGCCGAGCACCGAGTCCTTGGCGGACTCGGCCTTGGACCGGCCGATGTCGGCCTGGCTGTGGATGATCTGGCGCTGCAGGTTCGACTCGTCGACCTCGTCGAACTCCACGATGCCGAGCGTGCCGACACCGGCCGCGGCCAGGTACATGAGGGCGGGCGAGCCGAGGCCGCCGGCGCCGACGCAGAGCACCTTGGCGTTCTTCAGGCGCTTCTGCCCGTCCATCCCGACATCAGGGATGATGAGATGACGTGAGTACCGACGGACCTCGTCAACGGTGAGCTCAGCAGCTGGCTCGACCAGGGGTGGCAGCGACACGGGCACTCCAGGGTCATCCCCGCGTGCGCGGGGCACAAATCGATGGTCGTTGTCCCCGTAACACTGCCACGCCCCCCTTCATTCCGAGACACCCGGTCCGATCTGCGAGACGAATTCGTCCCAGTAACCGGGCAGGGACGTAAATGGGCTGTTATGCCCGTCTCGCTCCCCATGGTCGGTGAAGAAGATCGTCCCGGCGCCCTGCCAGCGGGCGATCCGGGTGGCCTCCTCCAGGTGTGTGCGCGGCACTCCGTGGACGAAGTGGGCGAAGCGCTCCGGCGGGTAGTCCGCCGTCCACTCCGCCACCTGCGACCAGCGGTAGTCGGCCCATGGGCCGCTGAAGGTGACCAGTTGGTCGGCGGCCTCCGCATAGCCGGGGTAGGGGTGCTCGCCGTGGCCGAGCACCAGGTGCCCGCCGTCCAGCACCGCCTCCAGCGTCGCCGTCGTACGCCGTACCTGCGGGAGGTCGGCGCGGTCGGTCGGGCAGCGGTCCAGCAGGAAGCCGTCGACGCGGTACCAGTCGAGGAACTGGTGCGCGTCGGAGACGAGGTCGCCGAAGGCGCGCGAGCCATGGGCCGCGTCGAGATGGCCCAGGACGCGGACGCCCGCGTTGCGCAGCCGGCCCGCGGCCTCCAGGCAGTGCGGGTCGGGGCGGTCGCCGGGGCCGTTCGCGACGTTGAGGACGACCCAGTGGAGCGGGGTCCCCGGGCGGGTCAGCTCGGCCCATTCGACCGGGGCGAGCAGCGGGTGCGCGTAGCCGGGGACACCGAAGCCGAGCCGGTCGGCGCCGGTCGCCGAGAGCTGGGTGTCCGCGGTGGTCAGATGCGACATGCCGCCTCCATCCAGATGTCGGCGAGGGACTCCTCGAGATTGATGCGGGGCCGCCAGCCGAGCCGGTCGCGGGCGGTCCGCACGTCTGCCTGCTGCCAGCCGCCGCAGCCGTCGGGGTACGGGGCGGGGGTCGCGCTGAGGTGCTCCAGCACGGACTCGGAGCGGGGGGCGCCGATGGCGGTGCGCCCCGCGGGCGCGTCGAGCTCGTGGAGGGCGCCCGCGTAGCCGGCGACCCTGGCCAGGACGGCGGCCGCGTCCCTGAGCCGGACGGCCCGCCCGGTGCCGATGTTGACGACGCCCTGCGCGGCGGAGAGCGAGGCGGCATGCACGGCGCGCGCCACGTCTCGTACGTCGACGAAGTCGCGCTGCACGCCGAGGCCGCTGAGCTTGAGCTCGCCGTCGCCGGACTGCATGGCGCGGCGCATCGCCTCGGCGAGGCGCCCGAGCGGGGAGCCCGCCGGGGTGCCGGGGCCGACGGGCGAGAAGACCCGCAGGACGACGGCGTCCAGGCCCGCGCCGAGGACCAGCTCGGTCGCGGCGAGCTTGCTCACTCCATAGGGGCCGCCGGGGCGCGGAACGGCGTCCTCCGCGGTGGAGGAGCCCTGCTGGGAGGGGCCGTACTCGGAGGCGCAGCCGATCTGCACGAGGCGGGCGCCGCAGCCGCTGCGGCGCAGGGCCTCGCAGACGGTGGCGACGGCGACGGTGTTGTGCCGGGTCAGCTCGCGGGCGCCGCCGCGGGTGGCGCCCGCGCAGTTGATGACGACGCCGGGGTGGACGGCGCCCAGGAAGCGGGTGAGCGCGCCCGGGCTGCCGCCGGCGAGGTCGAAGCGTACGTCGGCGTCGTCGCCGCGCCCGAGGGCGGTGAGGTGGACGGCGGGGTCGGCGAGCAGCCGGTCGGCGACGAAGCGGCCGAGGAATCCATTGGCACCGAGCAGGAGCACCCTCATCGCGCGGCCGCCCTTCGGGGCCGACGAGCCGGAGCTGGGGGTTGGGGGGTCATGTCGCTTTCTCCTTAGGGGTGTTGCCGTAGGCGCCGGTTTCGGGTGCCGGTTCGGGTGCCGGGTGCGCCCGCGGTGTCGGCTCCGCGGGAGCTGGCGGGTCGCAGGTCAGGTGGTGTGCGCCGAGGCTCGGGACAGGGCCGAGGTCGCGTGGGCGAACAGGGCGACGGCGGCGCCGCCGCAGGCGAGGGCGGGGACGGCGCCGGGCCCCCAGGCAGCGACGACGGCCTCGAGGGGGCTCGCCAGGAAGCCACAGCCAGGCAGCCGTCCGGCGAGCAGCAGCGCGAGGACCCCGGCCTCGACGGCGCAGGCGGCGGCCAGGCCGACGGACGCCGATTCGGGGAAGCCGTGGACGACGAGCAGCCGTGCGAGGAAGAGCAGGGCGCCGAGGGCGAAGGCGGGGACCAGCGCGTGGTGCGGGAAGACGAGCGCGCCGAGGACGACGAGCGCGGCGAGGGCGCAGCCGTACAGCGCTGCGGCGCCGATCAAGAGGGGGCGCACGCCGGAGGCGAACTCCTCCAGTCCGCGGCTGCCGTCCAGCCTGCGCCGGGCGTGCACGGAGAAGAGGCGTGCGCACCAGGCGGCGGGGGCGACGGCGAACGCGAGGCCGAGGAGCGGCGCGGGGGTCACGGGCCAGGGCCCGTCGGGGCCGCCGGCGACGATCTCGGCGAGCAGCCCGTCGCCTGCCACCGCGTACGCGAGGAGGAAGAGCGTCCATAGACGTGCGGAACCCACTGAGCGGGCGGTGCGGACGGCGGCACGCAGCGGCCCGCGGCGCAGACAGAGCACCAGCGCGACGGCCGTGGCGTGGATCCCTGCCCACCAGTAGAGAGTTGTACCCCATCCAGCGAACGCCCATCCGAAAATAGCAGCCAGTGACGCAAGCCACCCAGTTCCGTCACTG
>NZ_JBFAYB010000087.1:0-36845 GCF_040681075.1 Streptomyces sp. NPDC051907
GGCCTTCGCCGACGCGGCCGCCGCCCGTACGGCCGCCACCCAGGCCGAGGCCGAGGCGCAGCGGGCCCGTACCGCCGCGACGGACGCGGAGAACCAGGCCGCGGCCGCTGACAGCGCCGCCACCCTCGCCGAGAAGGAGGCCGCGACCGCGCAGGGCGCGGCGCAGCAGGCGGAGAAGGACGCCGCCGACGCCGCCAAGCTCGCGAAGTCCGCCGAGGAGCACGCCACATCGGCGGAGACGGCGGCGAAGAACGCCGGTACTTACGCCAAGGAGGCCGACGAGGCAGCCAAGCGCGCCGAGGAGTACCAGCGCGAACAGGAGCGCAAGGCCCGCGAGGAAGCGGCGCGGGAGAAGGAGATCGACGAAGGGGCGCGGCTCGAACTGGGCGACCTGGAGCGCAAGGCGCTCGCCGAGGCGGGCATCAGCGTCGAGGAGTACGAGGCCGCGCGCGCTCTCGCGGAGCAGAACCTGCTCGACTACCTGCTGGAGAACGGCGCCGAGCTTCTTGTGGAGTTCGCCGCCGAGGACATCAAGAAGTGCATCGACGACCCGGACATCCCGACGTGCCTCTGGGCGATCGTCCAGAACCTGCCGTGGGCCAAGGCCGTCAAGCTGGTCAGCAAGCTCCCGAAGATCGGCAAGGTGATCTGGGGGATCGGCGAGTTCCTCGACAAGTCGGCCAAGGCGAAGAAGCTCGTCACCAAGGCCGAGAAGGTCATCGAGGACGCGTACAAGAAGCTCCCGTCGTGCCTCACGGGCGGCAAGCCCAAGCCCAAGTCCGCGTCCCGCGCCTCGCTGCCGTCCGGACAGGGCGCCGTGCGGTCCGCTGCCCTCGCGTCCGGAAGCGGTTCCGGGGCCGCGCGGCCCAGCAGCACGCCCGGGGACGACTGCGCGATTCCCGACAATGCGACTCTCGACGCCACCTGGGAGAAGCTGACGATCAAGTTCGGCACCCGGAACGAGTTCGGCATCTGGGCCTGGGGAGGCAACAGCAAGGGCGCCGCTCTGGATCTTCGGACGGCCGACCACGTGGCCAAGCTGAAGAAGGCAGGCTTCACCCGGCAGGACGCCGTGCTGTGGAAGATCTTCTACGAGCACATCCACAACAAGGCGGTGGCCCGTCACCCGAACAACCCGGAGAAGGTCAACCCGAGTGCTCAGCACCGTGCCAAGTTGTTCGAGTACATCATCGAGAACATCGGAGAATGATGAAGTTCCTGTTGAACGCTGACCGCGATATGACGGTCGTGTTCGAGCCTACGGCGGAGGAATACGCTCTCTCGCCCGGAGAGACGATCACCGTCCAGTGGTACGGACCCGGCGAGGACGGGATGGTGTCCATGGAGAACGGCGACTTCGTGGTGCACGCGCCGACCGCCGGACACTCCAGGGCCTGGCGGTCCGACGGGGTGGAGATCTACCTCGGGCCGGACTCCGGCCCCGACGCTCAGTAGGCACGGGCGACACCGGCCGGGACGCTGCCCTGCGGCGATTCCGGCCGGTACGGACGCCGCGCCCCTCGCACAGAGGGCGCGGCGTCCGGTGCGGGCACACCTGGCCCCGGGTACCGGGAGGGCGGCGCCGCGCACGGCCGCGAGGCGGTCGCCGTCCCGTGCTCCTGGAGGTCGCTGTGCACATCGACATGTGGCGATCGTCGGGGGTGCGCGCGTTGCCGCCGGGCGTCCTCAGCTGGCGTCGAGCGGCAGCTCCAACAGCTCTTGTGACGGTTGGAAACCGGATCGCCGGTACAGGGGATCGCTGCGCTCGGACGGCCAGACGATCAGCCCTTCGAGCCCGGCGCTGCGCGCGTGCTCTTTCAGCGCCTCGAGAAGCGCTGAGCCAGCCCCCTGGTTCCGGTGCGAGGGCGTGACGAAGAAGTTGGTCACGTAGCCGATCGGGTTGTTGTCGCCGTAAGGCTCCGGCACCCTCTCCACCGGGCAGAGGAAGACATGCCGCAGATCCCGTCGGCGGTCTCCGCGACCCATGCCAGCCAGCGGCCGTCTGCCAACCGGTCGCGGATCCAGGTCTCGGCCGCTTCCCATGTCCGGCCGGGGGTCTGTGACGGCCCGTCATGATCCTCTTGCTTGAACGCCCAGCGCAGTTCGGCCAGCACCCGCGCGTCGGCGGGCCGGGCGGGGCGTACGGTGAAGTGGGTGGTCATGGTGGGAGTGTCGCGTCCCCGGCGAGGTCGGGGCGAACTGATTTCCCGTGCCGCGACCGCGAGACCGGCCAACGGTCTGGCCTCCCGCGCCAGGATCGGCGCGGGAGGCCGGGGAGCCGTGTGCCGTCCTCACCTCGCCGCGGGCGCCGCAGGCAGGTTGAAGACGTTCCCCGGTGTGACGATCTTGGTGACCGCCTGGCCGAAGAGCGTGCTGGGCTCCGTGCCGTCGTGGTTGATGTCGGTGTTCAGCATCACGACGATGGTCGCCTGCGCGGCAGGCAGATAGATGGTCAGGGTCTCGTAGCCCGGCAGCGATCCGTTGTGCCCGATCCAGCCCTGGACGTTGAAGATGCCGAGTCCGTACGCGGCGCCCGGGATCCCCGTCGGGAGCGTGGTGAGCCGCTGCTTCTGCGTGGCGGGCGTGATCATGGTGTCGCCGTTGGGGAAGACGCCCGTGGCCACCGTGCGCGCCCATGCGTGCAGATCCTCGAGCGTGGAGATCATCGATCCGGCCGCCCAGCCCCAGGAGGGGTTCCAGTTGGTCGAGATCTCGACCTCGCCGGTCGCCGTCTGGTTGGTGTACCCCTGCGGATGCGGGGTCGGGAACTCCGCGCCGACCGGGAAGAGAGTGTCGTTCATGCCGGCCGGCTCGGTGACGTTGTCCTTGATGAACGCGCCGAGCGACTGGCCGCTCATCTTCTCGACGACCAGGCCGAGCAGGACGAGATTGGTGTTGCAGTAGTAGAACTTCTCGCCCGGCTGGAAGAGCACCGGATGCTTGAAGGAGTAGTCGAGCAGCTGCTGGGGAGTGAACGACCGCTCCGGATCCGACGTCAGCGCCTTGAAGAAGCCATCGTCCTCGGAGTAGTTGAAGAGCCCGCTGCGCATCCCGGCGAGCTGGCGCAGGGTGATCTCGTCTCCGTTGGGCACCCCGTCGATGTACTTGCCGATCGGATCGTCCAGACCCACCTTGTTCTGGTCGACCAGCTCCAACAGCGACGTCACGGTGAACGTCTTGCTCTCGCTGCCGATCCGCAGGAACAGATCCGGCGACATCTCCTCGCCGGTGCTCTTGTCGGCGACCCCGAACGACTCTATGTACCGCCCTTTGTCGGGTGTCCAGATCCCCACGGTCACCCCGGGGACGTTCGCCTCCCGCATGACCTGCTGCACGGACTGCTCGATCTGGTTCACCACATCGGGGGTGAGTTCCGTGAACACGCCCGGAGAAGGGGACGCGGGATCGGTCGGTCCGAGCGGTCCGACGGCGGTAGCGCCGGCGGGCACGGACGCCGGCGCGCCGAATGCGGTTCCACCCGTCATCGGCACCATCAGCATCCCCGCCGCGACGGCGGTCACGACCCCCCTGCGCAAGCGCCTGCACGAGTGCGTCATGGGCTGACTCCAACCAGAAGAGGACAAAACCCACAAAAATCGTAGACCGATTCCCTCGACTGGGCCATTCGCTGCCCGTTGAGGCCTGTGACGCCTCGGATGCGGCCCTGAGGCCCGTCGGGCACGACGTGAACTGGCGCGTTACGGCGCGGTGTGCTGGGGGCGCCGGCTGGTCGGCTGCCTCGGTCCGGCGGGGGAGTTCATTCAGGGTGCCTGGGGGACGTCGTCCAGGGCGTCTGACGGTGGGTGAGCCCGCTCCCACGCCGTATCCGTCAGCTCGTCTCCGCCCGCCGCGCGATCTGGCCGTCAGGGGATTCGTCGACGGCGGGCGCGGCATGCGGCACGAACAAGCTCAACCGATACGTCGTCGGCTGTGACAGCCGTCCGCAGAACGTGTCCACGCGGACGGACGTCCAGTCGAGCTGCCTGTCATCGGCGCGCAGACGCCGAACCTCGGCGTGCAACTCCCGCCCGTCCTGAGTCTCGAAGAGCACCTCCCAGCGTCCCGCCTCAGGCGTGAAGCCGGCACCAGCCCGCTGGCGCCGCTCCCGCTGCTGCTTGCGCTTCCTCTGTCCTGGCACCCGCCCAGCATCGCGGCGCGCACACCGCCTCGGCAAGGCCGCATACCTCTGGTAGGCTCCCGCATCTCGATCCGCAGCCTTGGTTCTGCGTCCACGGGAACGGCAGAGGCCGTCCGACGCCGGACCAGGTGCAAGATCTCCGCTCACGCGTTGAAAGGTCTTGCTGTGGACGAGTTCCATCGGGATGAGATGTCGCCGGAACGTGACCGCGTATACCTGCTGACGGCTGTCAGCCCGCGCAAGGACGAGGGAAACAGTCCGACCGGCATCGTCGGCCGGCGCCTCGCACGGCAGCTGCGCGCCGCCGGCCGCCGTGTACGGGTGATCGCCGAGCCGGACCAGTGCGACGGCTGGCCTGACACGGTCGACGTCGTCGAGGGCTCCATCACCCGGCCGCTGGAGTGCGCCCGAGCCTTCGACGGCGTCGAGGCCGTGTTCCTCGCCGGCGCCCATCCGTCGACAGTCGACGACGCCCTGACGCTGGCGCGGGACGCCGCCGCCAGGAGGGTCGTCGTCCTGTCCTCCCACGGGCCGGAGTACGAAGCGGCGAATCCGCCCGAGACCTGGTTCTGGCTGGCGATCGAGAAGGCGGTGGAGCGCTCGGGCCTCTCCTGGACGCACATCCGCCCATCGGCTGTGATGGGCGCGGTCGTGGAGGGCACGTATCCGGCGACGGGGTCGGACTGGCGTGACACCGTCCGCGCGGACGCGGTAGTCCGGGAGGCCTTCCTCGACCAGGGCCATTACCCCTTCATCCATGAAGACGACCTCGCCGCCGTCGCCGCCGCGGCCTTGGTGGGGGATGGCTACGCCGGGTCGGTCGTCGAGGCGGTGGGCCCGCCGTTGAGCACACGTTCACGGATACGGAGCATCGCCGCCGCTCTCGGCCGCGACATCGACACGGTGGACCTGACGCCGCAGGAGAGCCGGGCGATCTGGCAGCGCCGCGGCTGGCCCGACGGCGCGATCGACGTGACGCTGTACGCCCTGGAGGAGTACGGGGCCCGATTCGCCGAACTCCTCCAGTGGACGCTCGACCAGCGGCCCTCCGTACAGGACATCATCGGCCGCCGACCACGTACCTACGACGACTGGGTGAGCGAGAACATCGACCTGTTCCGCTGACCCGGCACCGCGGTTGAGCCCCTGCGCAAGCGGACGGCGAACACGACGAACACCCCCGACAGGCCCCGGCGCACGGGTTAGGGTGCAGAGTGAGTCAGCGCTCTGCGAACGTCGTCGTCGCCGAGTCCAAGACACGGGGACGAGACGGTCACAGCATGAGAATCACCGCACGGCAGCTCAACCGCTCCACACTCGCTCGGCAGTTGCTGCTGCGCAGGGAGCCGCTCGGCGTCGCCGACGGTGTACGGCGCGTGGTCGCGCTCCAGGCGCAGCAGGCTGCCTCGCCCTACCTCGCCCTGTGGAACCGGCTCGTCGACTTCGACCCGGCCGACCTCGACGCCGCCTTCGCCGACCACACAGTCGTCAAGTCGACTCTGATGCGGATCACCCTGCACGCCGTCCACGGCGACGACTTCCGGGCCTTCCGCGAGGCCGTGCAGCCTTCGCTGCGCGCCGCCAGGCTCAACGACCGCTTCACCGCGTCGGGGCTGACAGCCGAGGACGCCGACGAACTGGTTCCGGAACTCCTCGCCTTCTCCGACCGGCCCCGGACGACCGCCGACTACGAGGCCTGGCTCGAGCAGCGGCTGGGCGCACCGGCGAAGCCCGGAGCGTGGTGGGGTCTGCGGCAGTTCACACCGCTGCTCCACGCGCCCACCACGCCCCCATGGTCGTTCGGCCACCACCCCTCGTACGTCGCGCCCCGGACCATACCCACCCTGGCGGACCCGGAGGCCTCCGCCGCGTCCCTGCGGACGCTGGTCCTGCGCTACCTCAAGGGGTTCGGCCCGGCGTCGGCGGCGGACGTCGCCCAGTTCACGCTCGTCCAGCGCGCCAGGGCCAGGACGGCGCTGCAGACCCTCGCCGGCGACGGCGACATCGAGCGACGGGAAGGGCCGAACGGCGAGGAGCTGTTCGACTCCCCAGACGCGCCGACTCCGGACGAGGACACCCCGGCGCCGCCCCGGCTGATGGCCATGTGGGACAGCGTCCTGCTCGCCTACTCCGACCGCAGCCGCGTCATCCCGCCCGACTACCGCACGCTCGTCATCCGCAGAAACGGCGACGTACTGCCGACCCTGCTGGTCGACGGGTACGTAGCCGGCGTATGGCGCCCGGCCGACGGCGGAATCGAGGCGACGGCCTTCCACGGCCTGCCGGACGAGGTCTGGGAGGAACTCGCCGCCGAGGCACGGCGGTTGACCGCGTTCCTCGCCGACCGCGAGCCGAAGGTGTACCGCCGCTACGACCACTGGTGGAGCAAGCTGCCCCAGGCAGAGTCGCGGCTGCTCCCCGGAGGCTGAGCCGGCGGCTACGGAAGCAGGGCCAGCGCCTGCTGAAGGTTGTGCTCGGCGATTCCTTGCGCGAAGTCCCGGTCGGGGAAGTCGCCGTCGAGGAGGCGGAGTGGGCCGGCGACCAGGGAGAGCCGCATGGCCAGCAGGTAGAGGTCGAGGCGCTGCGGGTCGAGGCCGGACTGGGCCAGGGCCGCGTAGCGGTCGCCGAAGCGGAGGCGTAGGAAGACGTGCTCCCATTCGACGTCGAAGTGCATCGTCTGCTCGATGTCGATGAGGACCGCGCGCCCGTCGGCGTCGACCAGGACATGGTCGGGGCCGAGCTCCCCGTGGATCAGTCCGTACTCGGCACGCGGGGCCACCGGTGCCCGCAGCTCGTGCAGACGGTCGTGGAGCCGGTCACGGGCCGTTCCGATCCTGGCGTCGCGGCCCGCCGTCTCCTCGAGGTCGCGCAGGGCCCGGTCGAGAACCAGCTGCTCGCATGTGCTCCCCAGGGCGGCGCCGCCGCCCTCCAGCAGATCCACTCTGCCGTAGCGGGGGGGCGCGGTGGCGGTGCATCAGGTCGAGCGCCCGCGCCACGTCGTCCAGGGCCGCGGCGCCGCGAGCGGGGTCGGTTTCGAGCAGTGACTCCAGCGTGCCGCCGGTGACGTCCTCCACCACGGCGACGTCCCCCTCGCCCCGCTTCCCGCCGCCGTCTGCCCACAGCACGCGCGGCACACGCACCCCGAGCCCGTCCAGGGCGCGTTGCGCGGCGAGGAACGGCGCCAGCCCGGAGGCGGGCGCGAACGGGTCGGCCGCATCGTCCTCGACGCCGCCGGGCCAGAAGCTCTCCTCCTGCGCCCATCTGTAGACGATCACGCTCGCCGGCCCTGTCCCGCCGAGCCGTACCCGGTACACACCCTTCGTGGTGCCCCCGCGCAACCGGTCCGTCCCGACGATCCGCCGCCCTGCTCCCAACGCGTCGCGCACCACGTCTGACAGGTCCAGGGCCTCCGCGCATTCATGCATCCGCAGAACCTACGCTATGGCGTATCGCTGCCGGTGCTCTCCGTGCGCCGGGCGGCGTCTGCGGCGTGCGTGCTCAGCGTGCTCAGCTGCATGCCGATGCGGCCGCTGGTGTGAAGGATCGCCCCCGCGACGGACAAAGGGACGGACAGGCCGAGTACGCCCAGCATCTGGGGCCAGTCCCGCTCGGCGGAACACGGGTTGCGGAAGGACGCGCGGCCGTTGGCCGTGGGGCCGTCCGTGAACAGCCGCGGCTCACAGCTGGTGCCGTTCGCGTCGTACGGCAGGAGCAGCAGGACGGCGAACCACAGCCACAGCGCGGCGCTGATCCCCAGCAGCAGGAAACCCCACGACTCGCTCCTCTGGGCGCGCATCCGAAGGCGTGTCTCGTAAGCGGTCGGACTCATGACGAGTGAACCTATCAACCGCCCGCGACCAACGATCACGTGGCTGCCCGCAGGGCTCTGGACACGGTGGCTGCACGACCGTAATCCCCGTGCGGTCGTGAGGACGGGTCCCCTACGGTGCCCAGATGGCGACTGTACGAGCGATGAGGGAAGCCGATGTTCCGGCGGTGTCCGCGGTACGAGTGACCGGCTGGAAGGCCGCGTATGCCGGGATGGTGCCCCAGTCCTACCTCGACGGCATGACGGTCGAAGCCGATACCGAGCAGCGTCGAGGGCACTTCGACCAGTCGCAGGAGGGCACAGCCCAACTGGTAGCGGTCGACGCCCATGAACGGGTCGTGGGCTGGGCGTGCCTCGGGCCCTCTCGCGGCGGCGAAACGACGACTACGGGTGAGGTCTACGCCCTGTACGTCCAGCCCTCACTCATAGGGTCTGGAATCGGTCGCGCGCTCCTCGAAGCCGTGCACGCTGACGCTCTCGCCCATGGCTATGAGTCGCTGCTGCTGTGGGTGCTCCAGGACAACACGAGGGCCCGTCGCTTCTACGAGCGAGCCGGCTATGTCGCAGACGGCGCGGTCCAGGACGATGACTATGACGGCGTATCCGTGTCCGAAGTCCGCTACCGGCGCACTCTGTAGCGATCCGGAGCCCCAGTTACACCGACAGCAGTCCTTCGTGCCTCGGCCGCCGGTCATGTCAGTGGCGGCACTACGAGAACCTGGCCCGCGGCCTCGTCTGCCGGCGAACCCCTCTCTCACCGCCGCGCAGAATGAGAAGGTGTGAAGGCTCGTAACCACTCGACGGGAGAGAACCCTCGGCATGGCTGTCATCCACCACACCTCGCTCAAGCCGACCAAGCTGGAACTGCTCTCAGCCTGGCTCCCCTCCCGCCCCTGGTACCGCGGCGGCGCGGACGCACCGCAGTTGGCCAAGGCCGGCGGATTCCGGCTGGACGACCCGCAAGGCGAGGTCGGGATCGAGTTCATGGTGGTCACCGACGCCTCCGGCCCACGCCCGATCGCCTACCTGGTGCCGCTCGCCTATCGGGGCGCCCCGCTCGCCGGAGCGGAGCACGCACTCGTCGGCATCATGGAGCACGGGGTGCTGGGGCGGCGCTGGGCCTACGACGCCTGCCATGACCCGGTGGTGGCCGCCCAGCTGCTGGCCCTGATCGAAGGCCGGGTCAAGGCCCAGGACCAGAACACCAGTGACACCCCGGACCAGGACGTCACCCGCTCCTACACCGGCGAGGGCTCCCTCTCCACGGACCTCGCGGGCAAGGCCACCGACGACGAGCAGGGCACCGAGATGCCCGCACCCGACGGCCTGACCCTCCGCCTGCACCGGGCCCTGCAACCCGCCCCGGACGGCCAGTCCCTCCCTCCGCAGGGGACGACCGGCCACGTCGCCGGTGCCTGGAGCCTGCCGGACGGCACCCGCGCCGGAGGTCTCTTCGCCACCCTGCACACCGACGATCGCGCCGAGAGGCCCACTGCCTGATGACCGCCGCCGTCTGGGCCCCGACTCGATGACCACGCCTCAGCTGTTGTCCGACGAGGAGTTGGAGACCACCGCCGTCGTCGCCAACAACACGATGAACCGTGAACGGGGCCTGACGGGTGTCAACAGCTACGCCCGAGAGCTCGGGTTCGACCCCGTCGCCCATCTTGCGGAGCAGTCGGCCGCACCGTCGTGGCTGGACCTGTGCAGCGGCGAGGGCCGTGCGCTGAGGGAGGCGGTCAGTCGGCTGCCGGCCGCCGCCGTACTGACCGGCATCGACCTCGTCGGGCCGCTGCTCTCGTCGCCGCCCGGGCGCGGAGTGGAACTCATCACTGGTTCGGTCGCCGACTGGACCGCACCGCGTTCCTACGACCTCATCACCTGCGTGCACGGACTCCACTACGTCGGCGACCGACTCGGCCTCCTCGCCCGGGCGGCTTCCTGGCTCGCTCCCGAGGGGCTGCTGGTCGCCCATCTCGACCCCGACTCGATCCGCTGGGCCGACGGCGCCTCGGCCGGGCGTACCGTACTGGCGGCGCTGCGTGCGGCCGGGTTCGCATACGACTCACGTCGGCGCCGACTGACCCTTCGCGGGGCGCGGCGACTCCAACTGCCCTTCGTCTACCTCGGTGCGGATCCTCTCGCCGGCGCCAACTACACCGGACAACCCGCGGTGGCGTCGTTCTACCGACGGCTCCCATGAAGCTCACCGGGTTGCGCGGTGGCAGACGCGCACGGCTTGGGCGTGTCTCGACATTCGTTGCGCGGCCTACCGCCCTCGCCTGGCGGAACAGCCAGGCGAGGGCATGAAATCACTCGCCACTGCTCGCTTCGCCGGGTACGGTCGCGAGAGTCTCCCCACTGCCGGGAGCCCCTGGGATCTGCGGATCTGCGCGCGGGCGCCCGGGCAGTTCCCCCCGCTGAGAGTAGGTTGCGTCCATGGCATGTCGTATCAGTGAGCTCGTACTCGGTTGCCGCGACCCTGAGTTGCTGGCGCGGTTCTGGTGCGAGGTCCTGGACTTCGTGGTGCTCGATCGCGAGGACGACGGCACGTTGGAGATCGGGCCCCGCGAAGGGTTCGGCGGCCCGCAGCCGACGATCATCCTCAGTTACCGGGACGAGCCGGAGCAGGGGAAGTCCCGGCTGCACATCGACGTCAACGCCACCGACCGCGATCAGGGCGCCGAGCTCGAACGCCTCCTGAAGCTCGGTGCGCGCCCCGCCGACATCGGTCAGAGCGGGGAAGAGCAGTGGCATGTCCTGGTCGACCCCGAGGGCAATGAGTTCTGCCTGCTCAAGGCCCGCCTCAACCCGCTCTGACGGGCCCTCGTCGGCGACGAGGCGGCCGCCGGGCGGTCGCGATCGTGAAGTAATCGAGGTCTCCGGCAGAGGGTTCACCGTCCAAGGGAGAACCTGAACACCGGAGACCTCGTGTTTCCCCAGTGGCCAACCGCCGGTCCCGCACGCCTCGTTCGTTCACGGGGTCGGCACACGATGGGCGCACGGTGTGCACTCAATGAGGGGCAGGTCATGGAAGGCTCCAGGATTCGAACAGCCTGTCACTTCGCGTCCTGAACTCGCCGTTGCGTGTGAGGGACGCCCGTCCAGGGAGAGGACACCCCCCACACCATGTCCACCCATCGCCTGACACGTCGTAAACCATGGTGGATAGCCGTCGTCGCCGCGACGGCTGCCGGCATCGCCGTGCCCACCGCCGCGCTCGCCACCCAGAGTTCTGCCACCCAGAGCTCCGCCGCCCAGAGTTCTGCCGCCCAGGGTTCCGCCACACCCCCTCACGCCCGGCCGAACGCTGCGGTAGGCGCGTACGACGACACGTACTACAAGGACGCGCTGGGCAAGACCGGCCCGGAGCTCAAGAAGGCGCTCCACACCATCGTCAGCGAGCAGACCAAGCTCTCCTACGACGACGTCTGGGACGCCCTGAAGGCGACTGACGAGGACCCCGAGAACCCCGCGAACGTGGTTCTCCTCTACACCGGCCGGTCGCAGAGCAAGGACGGCAACGGCAGCGGAGACGACCAGTGGAACCGCGAGCACGTGTGGGCCAAGTCCCACGGCGACTTCGGCACCAGCGTCGGGCCCGGCACGGACATCCATCACTTGCGCCCCGAAGACGTGTCCGTGAACAGCACCCGAGGCAACATGGACTTCGACGCCGGCGGCGACGAGGTCGCAGAAGCCCCGGGAAACAAGGCTGACAACGACTCCTTCGAGCCTCGCGACGCGGTCAAGGGCGATGTCGCGCGCATGATCTTCTACATGGCCGTCCGCTACGACGGCGAGGATGGCTTCGCGGACCTCGAGCCCAACGACAACGTCGACAACGGCTCCGCCCCGCACATCGGCCGCCTGTCGGTCCTGAAGGAGTGGAGCAAGCAGGACCCGCCGGACGACTTCGAGAAGAAGCGCAACCAGACCATCTTCGACCAGTTCCAGCACAACCGGAACCCGTTCATCGACCACCCCGAATGGGTCGCCGAGGTCTGGAAGTAGCCCCAGACGACGCCCTGATGCGGCATGCACCTCCTGGGGGTGCTGGGGCAGAGGGTGGCGCACCCACGCAGGGGATGCGCCACCCTCGTGGCCTGCGCGCAAGCCCTCCGCCTGGACGGGTCGTTCAGCGCGAACTCCGGATACGGCAGCCCGCAGTCGACGACGGCCCGATCGTGCGGTCTTGGCGCAAACCTGTCCGCCGGCAGGCAGACTGTCTCTTGTGACGACACTGAGCAAGGGCGCCAACATGCCGGTCGCGGCATCCACCGTCAGGGCTGTGCTCGGCTGGTCGGCCGGGCCGGGCGTGCCGGATGTGGACGCGTCCGCGCTGCTGCTGACCAGCGGCGGGCGCGTCCGGTCCGACGGCGACTTCGTCTTCTACAACCAGCCGCGCCACGCCTCCGCCGCCGTGCGCCACCTTGGCAAGTCGGCCGGAGCCGACGCGCTGGAGGTCGACCTGGACGCTCTGAGCCCGGACATCGAGCGGGTCGCGCTGTGCGCTTCGGCGGACGGCGGCGCCTTCGGGCAGGTGCCTGGGCTCCATCTCCGCCTCTTCGACTCCGCATCCGGCGCCGAACTGGCCCGCTTCGACATGGAGGCCGGAACGGAGACCGCGTACGTGAGCGGCGAGCTGTACCGGCGCGGCGCCGGATGGAAGTTCCGAGCCGTCGGCCAGGGGTATGCGAGCGGGCTCGCGGGACTGGCGACCGACTTCGGCATCAGCGTCGACGAGAAGCCGTCCACAGCCGCGCCCGCTCCAGCCCCCGCCCGGACCGCGCCGCCCCCTGCTCCGCCCGCTCCGGCCACCCCGCTCCCGACCGGCTCGGGCGAGCCCTCCGTACGGCTCACCAAGGGCGAGGAGCAGCTGCCCGTCGACATGCGCAAGCGCCTGACGCTGCGTAAGCAGCAGGTCGCGGTCAGCCTGAGCAAACACGGCGTCACGAAGCTGACCGCACGCGTCATCCTCGTCCTCGACGCCTCGGGATCGATGAGCAGCCTCTACTCGAAGGGAACGGTCGCCGGCGTCACCGAGCGGATGGCGGCCGTGGCAGCGCAGGTCGACGACGACGGCGAGATGCAGGCGTGGACGTTCGCCTCCCATCCAGCCAGGCTGCCCGACCTTGCCGTCGGTGACCTGCCGGAGTGGATGCGGCTGCATGTGCGCGTCGGACAGCTCAGCCTCTTCGGCCGCAGGAAGCCCCCGAAGGGGCTCGTCCCCGGGCAGGTCGACATGCGCGCGGTCGGCATCCAGAACGAGGAGCAGAAGGTCATCGCCGAGGTCCGGGCCTTCGTACGCGACCATCCGGTGCCCGACCCGACGCTGGTCCTGTTCTTCTCCGACGGCGGCGTGTACCGCAACGACGAGATCGAGCGAGAGCTGCGTGCGGCTGTCGAAGAGCCGGTGTTCTGGCAGTTCATCGGCCTGGGGCGGAGTCAGTACGGCGTACTGGAACGCTTCGACACCCTCCCCGGCCGCCGGGTCGACAACGTCGGCTTCTTCGCCGTCGACGACATCGACAAGGTCACCGACCCGGAACTGTACGACCGGCTCCTGTCCGAGTTCCCCTCCTGGCTGCGGGCGGCCCGCCAGGCCGGCATTCTGCGCTGAGTCGCTCCACGGGTCGCTGGGGCTGTGACCGGTGAAAGTCGCCGGGTCGGCGGTAGAATTGAGGTTCGGGCGGGCTCGCCGCCAGGCACGCAGCATGGAACGCGCGGCGCAGCGACTGCCCGGCCGGTAGAGGCACCCGGATGCTCCGCACGGCGCCGCACTCCCGGGCGGGGCGCACTGGGGTCCACGCGCAGAGATGGGTAGTCCCATGGCCGCTGGACGCCGGTGGCCCGACACCGGACGTACGGGCTGTCTCCCGGCCCTTCCCGAAGGGAGATTCACATGCAAGTGGCTTGGAGCACTTTTACGAAGTCGGCGTCGCTGGGGACTGGTCTGCGCTTCGCAGAGGACGCGATGAGGCGCAACAACCTTGAGCTCTGGGATCTGGCCAACGACGGCGACTACCAAGTGATCGGCGGAAAGGGCGACGTGATCGCCACGGTGGTCTGCGTACCGCAATCGGGACCCCTGTGGATCACGGTGAGCGCGTACTCGAACGACGCCGGGCTCGCCGCGAGCACCAGGAACGCTGTAAAAGCGCACATCGTGAACACGGTCCTGATCGACTGATCGACGACAACCCGTGAGCCGGCGCCGACAGTTGCCGGAGCGTCACTGGAGGATCTGTCCGAGCGGGCCGAACTCGACGTCTCGGTCCGCTGGGAGGTGACACCGCGGCGGGCGAGCAGGCGGCGTATTCGCGGGCGGTTCCGGCGTGCGATGAAGCTGCTGGCTTCGGCCAGCGGGAACCGGGTGTCGGTGACTTGTTGAGCGGTGGACCACCTAGCGAACGGTGTCCTCATCGGCCCGCACCAGCCGTGCGATCACCGACACCGGACGACTTACGCCAGCCATGAATTCACCTCCGACTCACTAGTCGACGATGGCGCCGCAGGAGATGTTCACATCGGTCGACGTCAGGGTGCGGGCCCGGTCCGAGGCTACGAAGGCGGCCACCGCGCCGACGTCGCTCAGCGTGGCGGCCCGCTTCAGCAGCGTCGCCTGCTCGATCCCGGCGGCGATCTCATCGCGTTCGGGGAAGTGCGCGGGGATGGACTCGGGTACGCCTCCCGTCTTCAGGGTGACCACGCGGATGCCGTGCGGCCCCAGTTCACACGCCCACTGGCGGCGCAGCCCCTCGAGCGCGTCGAGAGCGATCTTGAAGCCGCCCAGGCCGGGCAGCGTCTGCGGCCCGCCTCCCCCGAAGGCCAGGATGACGCCCGTACCGCGGGGGACCATGTGCCGGGCCGCGGCCCTGGTGGTCAGGAACTGGGAGCGCAGCACGGTCGTGACGGGCCGCAGGAAGTCGTCCGCCGAGATCTCCCGCAGCGGCTGCTGGACGTCGCCGCAGCCGATGACGTTGAACGAGACGTCGATCCGCCCGGCCTGGGCGACGACGTCGTCGACGCACGCGTCCACCGCCCGCTCGTCCAGTGCGTCGACGACGACGGCCTGCGCCTCGCCGCCATCCGAGCGGATCGCCCCGGCGAGCGCGTCGAGCGTGGCCTGAGTGCGCCCGGCGAGGAACACCCGGGCGCCCTCCTGGGCGAAGGCCCGCGCGGCCGCCGACCCGATCGCCCCTGCGGCTCCGTACACCACGGCTACCTTGTTCTCCAGCAACATGTCCACCACGCCTCTCCCACGCGCATCCTCCGGAACATCCGGCTTCCATGGGATACGTCGAACCCGCCCACCGGAATTCGACACGGCGACGGCGACCTCGTGACCCCCCTGGCGGGCAGCGATGAGTTCGCCCGTTTGCCGCGGTCCTATCCGTAGGAGGGCGGAAGGCCGTCGCAGGAGATCGGAGTGATCGTCGTGGCTGGGAACAGAGCAGAGGCGCTGGCACGCCTGGACGTCTTCGTCGGCGAGTGGGTGGTGGAGGCCCGGTTTTCGGGGGATCAGCCGGCGCCCTCCAGCGCGAGCGATGCCGGCACGATCGCGCGCAGCCGGTTCGCATGGGCCTTGGACCGGCAGTTTCTGGTGCAGCACACCGAGATTCCGATCCCCGAGGCGCCCGACAGTATGTCGATCGTCGGCGCGGACCTGGCGACCGGCGCGTACACGCAGCACTACTACGACACCCGCGGTGTGGCGCGTCTCTATGCGATGAGCCTCGTCGACCGGGTGTGGACGCTCACGCGCGAGTCGCCCGACTTCACGCCTCTGGACTTCGGGCAGCGTTTCATCGGGACGTTCAGCGAGGACGGGAACACCATCGCCGGCGCCTGGGAGATCCGCCACGACGGCGGCGAGTGGGAGCACGACTTCGCCCTCGTCTACCGCCGCGATAGTTGAATCCTCATTGGGGCGGCGGAGACCTGGTCCTTTACCGCGCCCCCGCCTGGCCGCGGTCGCGCCAGGCTCGTTCCCATTGCCGGGTCAGGGCCGGGTAGACGATCAGGTACCGGAAAGGCGCGATGGCCGCCATATAGAGCCGCCCGAACCGGCCGTTGGGTTTGACGAGCACGGCCATCCGCAGTTCGTAGTCGCCGTTCGCTCCTTGAACCCAGCCGAGATGCATCACGGTGTGCACGGTCTTGTTCGCCAGCTCGCGAGCGGACTCCTTCTCGAGTTCGTAGACCGCTTTGAGGGGCATGTCTGCGTCGTCCGGGCCGCGGGGAGCCTCGCGCAGATCGCTGGGCAGACGGTCGCGGAGCGAGTCGACCCGTGTCCCGACGCCCGCTGACGGCTTGTCCCAGCCGAGTGCTGCGCCGAGCTTCCACCGAACGGCGAACAGGAACCTCACCGGCCTGGGCTGCCGTGCGGGGCCGCCGGCGGCTCGCATCGCCGCGAGCATCTCCGGGAAGTCGTCGGGCCCGGCGCCGGGAGTGCGGAACGACCAGACGTCCTCGACGGCGAAGTCGCTCGTGAGTTCGTGGATACGCCACGGCCGCTCGGTATAGGTGGTCTCGGCCAGTCGTGTCACGGATCGACCTTTCTTTTGTACGGCACCGTACAGTTCGTTTATACGGTAACGTATAAACGAGACGTGATCAATGGAGGTGGCCAGATTCCAGCCGTTGCCCGCACACCACGAGGCCGCTGGGTAGAAGCGGGCCTTGAAGCCCTCGCCCAGGGAGGACCCGACGCGGTCCGCGTCGAGGCGCTCGCCGCCGAACTCGGCGTGACGAAGGGCGGGTTCTACGGGTACTTCGACGGCCGTGCCGCGCTGCTCGACGAGATGCTCGACGAATGGGAACGCCGCTGCACCACAGAGGTCATCGCCCAGGTCGGCGCCGAAGGCGGCGATGCCGTCGAGACGATCCGGCGCGCAGGTCAGCTGACCTTCTCAGCGGAGTTCCACCGGATCGAGCTGGCGGTCCGGGCCTGGGCCCGCCACGACCAGTCCGTCGCGACTCGCCTGCGGCGTATCGACAACGAGCGCATGGAGTTCCTGCGGAGGATGTTCGGCACATTCGTCGACGATCCCGACGAGATCGAGGCGCGCAGCGTCCTGGCCTACACGCTCGCGATCGGCCGCCACTTCATGGTCGCGGACCACCCTGGATACACCCAGCGCGAAGCCGTCCACCTTGCCGGCGAGCACCTCTTGGGCCCGGCGCCGCACCGGAGCGCGGGGAGCGCGGGGAGCCCGGACCGGCGCACCGACGAGCAGACCGAGGCCTGAACCGCCGAGCGAGCGCCTAGAGAGCCCCGAGCCCGCGTAGTCCTCGACCCAGGTCTCGTCGGCCAGTTCGGCGACGTCGAGTTCGCCGTCGAGCGATCGAGCCCCGGCGGCACACCTCGGAGAACGAGCGGAGTGCGATGACGTCCTTGCCCAGCAGCGTAGTTGACCTTGAACGGACTCATGCGGGCCACGCATGGCTCCTCTGCGAGACATGCGCTGGTGCGATGGGTGGAAACAGATGAGGATGGCGGACATGAGCGAGAAAGCAGAGATCACCCACATCCCCGAGCCCGAGGGCGTCGTCCCCGGCAACGGCTACACCAACGTCGTCACCGGCGCCGGCAGGCTGGTCGCCGTCTCCGGGCAGATCGCCCTCGACAGCGACGGCAAACTGGTGGGGGAGGGGGACCCCGAGGCGCAGGCCCGGCAGGTCTTCGAGAACCTGCGGCGCTGCCTCGCGGCGGCGGGCGTCGGCTTCGACGAGGTCATCAAGCTCACGTACTTCGTCACCGACATCGGGTATCTGCCCGCCATCCGCAAGGCACGCGACGAGTTCGTGGACACCTCCCGCCCGCCGGCCAGCAGCGCCGTGCAGGTCGCCGCGCTGTTCCGGCCCGATCTGCTGCTGGAGATCGAGGCGTTCGCGGTCGCTCCGTAGACCAGTTGGCGAACGCTCTGGGCGCGGGCATGGAGCGAGGGCTCGGCTGCTCGCAGGCGACGCCTGCGAGCAGTCCCGCCCCTATGGCGCCCGCGGCCGACGCGGCCTCATGTGCCGAGCCGAGTCAGAGCTGATCCCGCCGTACCTGGACGTACGTCCGCTCGCCGCGCGCATCGGCGATGTCGACGGTGACGCTCTCCCACTGCGGGACGGGCTCCTCGGCGACCTCTGCCACCTGGTACTCGGCCTGCGCCAGCAGCTCCTCGGTCAACTGGACGCCCGTAAGGCGCTCGGCCAGCGCGATGACCGCCGCCTTCCGGTCGACGCCGGGATCCCCGTCGCCCTCCGGGTTCAACCCCACCTCCGCCATCACGGCGTTCAGTTCATCGGGAGTGCTGCCGGTCCGGTCCGCGCAAACTGCCTCGCGCAGGCCGCGCGATCCCTAAGCCGCCTTGCGGGCGGTCACCAAAGCGAAGCTGAGGAACTCGCCCTTGTCTGCGGTGAGCATGTCGATCACCGGCTGGTTCGCTGCTCGGCCGTCGGGCCGGTACTCGGCGCACGCCTGGGTCCACAGCAGCCAGTCCCGCCAGGCGTCCGGCTGCAGCCGTGCGGAGGTGACCGTCACCAACTCGGTGATCTCCCACTGGAAGCGCCACCACTCGGCCGTGTGCCAGGCGATCGCCTCCCATCCGACCAACTCCTTGATGTGGGAGGGGATCGCCCCCATATCGCGGACCTCGCGGGTCATCGCGGGCGTCGCCATGCCCAGCTGCCCGCCCGGCCGCAGGAACCGCGCCAGATACGGCAGATAGCTGTCCGACGTGCCGAAGTACTCGAACGCGTCGATGCTCACGACGGCGTCGAAGCTCTCCTGCTCGAACGGCAGGACATGCGCCTCCGTCTGCACGGCCTCCACCTGGTCGCCGACGCCCGCCTCGGCGAAGACGGCCGCCGCCTCGCCCGCACCGATCCACCAGTCCGCGGCCACGACCTGAACGCCGTACTCCCGGGCCAGGAACACCGACGTCGCGCCCTTGCCGGATCCGAGGTCGAGCACCCGCATCCCCGGACGCAGATCGAGGTCCCCAGCGAGGTCCTCCAGCAGCCACAACGGGTTCGGGCCCATATCAAGCCCGAGCAGCCACGCCGGGTCGTAGCGAGACGAACGGGGATAGCGGTCAGGGCGCACCAGATCGTTCAAGGCAGTCACGAGCACCCACCCAAGCCGATCGCCGGCGCCCGCTCAACCCAATTTCCCGACGGTCCGGCGATCAGCTCAGGGCGTCCTGTCGCGCCGTGCCCCACTCCCACATACTGCGCACCACCGGCTCCAGCGCCCGGCCCTGGCCGGTCAGAACGTAGCGGACGCGCGGCGGCCAGCCGGGGGTGCGGTGGCGCTCGATGACGCCCGCACGGGTCAACTGGGCCAGCCGGTCCGACAGGACCTTGTCCGAGAGGGCGGGCAGGGCAGCGGACAGCTCGGAGTATGTGGCCTGACCACGGCGGAGGAACTCCCTGAGCACCAGCGGCGTCCAACGCCCGCCGATCGTGGCGAGCGTGAGGTCGATGGGGCAGCGCGGTTCGTGGCTCGGCGGAACGAGGGCGCTGTCCGGACAGTCCGCGAGCGGGCCGTCCTGGTCGACCACGGGTGCGTGTCCAACCGTTTGGTGAGTCACGAAGGCCCCTTCTAACGTCCGTAGCGATCAGCCCGCCGACGTGCCTCCAGGGGGCCATATGCGTATCCACCACCTCAACTGCGGTTCTCTCCGCAAGATTCCACCGCTCAGCGAAGAGCCCACGGCAGGCGCCGTGAACCACGAACGGGCCGCTGTCTGCCACTGCCTGCTCATCGAGACGGACTCGGACGGGCTGGTCCTGGTCGACACCGGCCTCGGTGCCACCGACCCACAGCACCCGGACCAGTCGCTGGGCGCGGACTGGGTGGCCTACGCACAGCCCGCGCTGGACCCCGAGGAGAGCGCGCTGCGCCAGATCGTCCGCCTCGGGTACGCGCCACAGGACGTGCGGCACATCGTGCTCACCCACCTGCATCGCGACCACACCGGAGGGCTGCCTGACTTCCCTCACGCTCGAGTGCATGTGCACCCCGACGAGTACCGGGCCGTCACCGACCCTGCGGCGGCACACCACCGGCACACCCTCGACCACTTCATGTCGGCACACCGGGCGCACCACCCGCTGCTGACACCCGCGCTCTTGGAGGAGCGCACCGAGTGGTTCGGCTTCCCAGGCGTGGCACGGCCGCAGGGGCTGGCGTGCGAGCTGCTGCTGGTGCCGCTGCCCGGCCACTCGGCCGGACACGCGGGCGTCGCCGTGCGCGACGGCGACGGGCGGTGGCTGCTGCACGCGGGCGACGCGTACATGTACCACGGCGAGCTCGAGCACACCCCGCCCCTTTCGCATCCGCTCCTCGAGCCGGTCCAGCAAGGAGCACAGACCGACGTCGCGGCTCGTGTCGCGGCCCGTGACCGACTGCGCGACCTGCGCCGCGACCACGCGGACGAGGTCACCGTCTTCAGCGCGCATGACCCGTGGGAGTTCGCCCGCCTCGCTGCCCGCTAGGAGCGACGAGTCCCGCGCCCGTAGGAGCCACAGCCGGATCGCGGCGGACCGGCGGCGACGGGACGCCGCCGCCGGCCGTCAACGACTACTGCTCGTGCGACTCCGGCGCCGTGGTACCGAAGCGGGCCGTTGTGGCGTCGCCGCTCCAGCGCCGCAACCCGGCCTTCTCGAGTACGCGGATCGAGGCCGGGTTCGACAGCTCCACATCGGCGTACACCGAGTCGACGCCAGGCCAGGTCAGGGCGGCCTCAGCGAGGGCCCGGGCGGCCTCGGGGGCGTAGCCTCGGCCACGCCGCGAGCTGACGATGCCGTACCCGATCTCCAGCGAGCCGCTGCTCGGCGGCCAGAGCACGCTGATGCTGCCGACCACCAGCCCGCTGTCCCGCTCGACGACCTGACGGTGGCCACTCTCGCTCGCGGGGTCCGACTGCTCGACGATGAAGCCGACGATGACCCGGTCGCCCTCGGCGGGGAAGTCGTCCGCCCAGTGCGGCGAACGGCCGTCCCGAACAACTGCGGCGATGTCGTCGGCAGGCCACGTCCGCAGGAGAAGGCGGTCAGTGATCAGATCCGTACCGGGCAGAGAGAAAGATGAAGACATGTGACGCTCCTGGTCGTTTCAGACGACCGGGCCGCTCACTGTCGTCGGGCGGCCCGGACAAGGGCATGCTGATGAATCGTCTGGCGGTCCATATTCATCAACCTCCTTTGCCGCAGGCGTAGTCGCGCATCGAGCGCGCGAGCCGAATCTATCAAGTCGATCTACGAGCGCAGGCCTCAGCCCGCCGGGAGGGGGTCTGTCCGCCGACCATGCGAGGATTCCTGTCGTGGAAGACGCAGATATGTGGAGCACCCGACCGGGAGACGAGGCGTCGGCGGAGCACGGTGGTCTGGTAGCCCTGCTGAGCCGGACTGACCTCGCAGAGGGGGACAGTCAGAAGTTGGACGTGCCCATCGTGTGCGGACTGTGCGGTTGGGACCAGTTCGAGGTCGCCGCGGGAGAGTGCTTCTGCGAGACCTGCTGCGTGCCGCTCGGCATCCAGGACGGAGGTATCTACTCCGATGCCTCGGTGTGCTCATTGTGGTCGCTCGCGCCGTCCGACGCCTCCCACCCCGCGGGCTCGGGCGGTGCGTCTGTCACGCCGGCGGACCCGGTCAGGTGTCCTGCGGGCCACGACCTCTTCCACGTGGCCGCCGCCTACACGATCACGGCGAACGGCCAGATCAGCCGCCTGTCCGTTGGGCTGCGGTGCCTGGTCGACGGTGCGTTGAGCCTGTTCGTCGACAACGCGCGTGTGGTGCGGAGGCGACACTGACGCCGGTTCCGACGTCGTGGCTCAGCCGCGTCGGACGTGCCCTGGCCCGCCGTTCGCGCAACGGCCAGGCAGACCGTTGCGCGAACACCGCCACTCGGCCTCACATCAAGACGGCCGGCCCAGCGGTCAGTCCTCGGTGAACTCCTTCTGGACGCACACCTCACCGGGTCCGTTCCAGCACAGCTTCATCAAGTACTTGGCGCCGTACGGGACGACGTTGTAGTCGAAGTAGTCGCAGCCCGAGTCACCGCCGTCCTCCTGGGTCTCCTTCAGCTGCCACCCCGCGAAGTACAGATACAGCTTGCCGGTCACCCCGTGACCGTCCGCGCGCGTGTCACAGACACGGAAGGTGTCCGGGTCAGGGTCGAGGTGGGTCATGGTGCCGATGGTGTTGCCGCCGCGGGACAGCCGCAGCGTCGTGTCGGCGGCGCTCGCGGGCGCGGTCGCCACCGCGACGAGCGTGACAGCGCCAACCGCGGCGCCGACGGCCCGGGCCCACTGGATCTTCCTCACCAAAGCTCCTTAGCTCCTTGTGCAGTGCGTGCGTGCCTCAATGGATCGGCACCACAGTAGACACCAGGCGAGAACAGCCGGTGATCGGCCCGACGGGGGCTAGGGGCTCGGGGCCGTGGACGCTCCCGTCGGCCTGCGGCTGCGGTCGTGAGCATCACCGCAGGAGTCGTACGACCGTCCCGTAACCGGCGGCACGGCCGTGGTGACGGAAAGCCAAGACCTGGCCTTCCTCGAGGGCTACGGGCCGTTCGAGCATGACCGTCACCGTGCCCTTCCCCAGAGGCTGGATCGCTTCGAAGCCGTCAGGCAGAGCCACCTCTCCCCAAACGGCGGCGGCGCGGGCATAGAAGCACAGACGCTGTCCGGTGAGGACTTGCGCACCGCCCTCTTCCTCGGACAACACGGCCATGTCCGCTGCGAATCCGAGATGCGCGGTGACCCAGCCCGGCGCCGCGAGCACGTGGCCCCGCTCGATCGCGCCCGCTGGCACACCCTGCAGGACGAGACCCACGTTCATACCGGAATGAGCCTCGCCGACACTCCGGCCACCGTCGTCGATGTCCGCGACGACGGCGATCGCGTCGGCGTCGAAGCCGACCAGCTCGACTTCGTCGTCCTTGCTGACCCGACCACGTTCGATGCGGCCCGTCACCCTGACCACCCGGCCCTGGCTCCGGCGGAAGACGTCCTCGACGGACATCAGAAACGGCTTCTCGGTCGCCACCATGAGCGCCCCTCTCGTCACTGGGCAGACAGGCCGGGAATGGACGGCCGATCACGGATCCTCATCAGGGGCCTGTCCAGCCGGGAGGCCACCCGCCCTCGTCACGTGCTGAAGGCGCCCGCACCCGGTCGTCGCACCATGAAGACGTCGATCGGGTCCTGAGCTTCCAGGGCGAACCCGTGGCGCTCGTACAGTCGCTGGGCGGCGCTGCCCTGTAGGACGTTGAGGCGGACGAGCATGCCGTCGGCGTCGGTCTGCCGCAGCAGTGCTCGCAGGACAGCCGATCCGAGGCCCCGGCTCTGAATGCCCGGAGCGAGATAGAAGTGCTCCAGCCAGAGCCCGTCCTCGGCCGGGCGCACCGTGACGCAGCCCGCGAAGGCGCCGTCGGCGACGATGACCGATGTGTGGTCCGAAGAGAAGGAATCCCGCAGCCGCTGCCGGACGCGATGCTCGTCGAAGCGTCCCAACCGCTCCAGGTCCGGGCGCATCACCGTGGCCCGCAGCTCCGCGATCGCCTCGACGTCCTCCGGCTCGGCAGGACGCAACGCCCACTCCAGGGGACGGGTCGGTTCGATCCCTGGAGCCGTCCGTCCCGGCCGTATCCCGTCCGCCCGCGCGCTCGTGTCCATGGTGCAGGAGTATCTCAAGGGACCGCTGCGACCACCGCGACCAGTGCCGGGCATACAGCAGCCCAGCCCCTATCGCGGACCGCCTCGCTATCGGCTGAGTTCGTCCAGATCCAGGCGGACGCTGAGCTGGCTCCCGAGCTCCCGGAAGCCGAGGGCCCGTGCGACCCGGCGGGAGGCCGGAGGGCGGGCCCGCCACTGGGGCATCAGCCCTGCGGCGAGTGCGTGCGCCACGGCTGCGGAAGCCGTCTGCCGGGCCAGTCCGCGGCCTCGCCGCCGCGGGGCGGTCAGCACGCAGACATGGGCGGTCGCGGCCGGCCAGACGCCGTACCCCGCCGCGGCCACCACCTCCGTTCCCTCGCGTACGACGAACGCGCAGGACGTGATCTCGTCCAGACCGCTCTCGTCCGCATCCTCCGGCCCCACCGACCGCGCCAACTCCTGAAGGCCGCGATGCCCGGGCGCCAGTTGCTCGACGGCGTCGTGGGCCGGAGCCGGCCGGAAACCGTCGCTGGAGACGTATGCCAAGGCGGCCGGACCGAGTACGTCGGTCACCGGCAGCAGGGCCCGGACCGCTTCAGGACGAGTCAGCGAACCGGCAGGCGCCTCAGCCAGTACGCGGCGGAACAGCTGGGCGGCGCTCGCGGTGGGCACCGTGGCGATCGCCGCGTCGCCCAGCGTCACGATGCCGGCCCATGACGGTGGGCACAGAGCCGACTCCGGCGAAACGACCACGGTCAGACCCCCGGAGGGCGCGAACGACACCGGCGCAGCGGCCAGCGTCTCCCACAGACCACGGGCACGGACCAGCAACGGATCAGCAGCCATGGGCTGATCCTGCCACCCCAAGTTCGCGGGCCGCCACGGCCGTTCGCGCTGGGGGAATCAGCGAGAGGCGTCGCCGTTCCCTCGCGTGTGCGCGGTCGTCATGCCCGCCTCGGACGGGGGACGTTGGGCCAACACCCTGTCGGCGGTGTCGAGGATGTTGTGGAACGTGCGGGTGATGATCGGCCGTGCGAGGCGCCGGGTGAGGAAGGCGCCGAGCAACGGGACGGGGATCTCGGCGTGGGTGGTCCAGCACACGTGGGTGCCGCCGTCGACCTCGGTGAAGGTCATGCGGCCGAGCTCGTGCGGTGGCGTACGGCGGCTCGTAGCGGGTGATGCGCTCCCGGAACCAGCCGATTAGCCAGAGGTGGCTGCGGATCGCGCCGACGCCGTAGGGCGCGGTCTCGCCTTGGCGGGTCAGGCGGCAGCGCAGAATCAGGGGCGAGCGTGTGTAGTTGGCGGTCGTGGTGAGCCAGGCGAACACGTCCTCGATCGGGGCGGCGACGATGACTCAGGTCGCTGAGCTGGCGCGGGCGGAGGCTCGTCCTCCAAGCAGCGGGGACACCGACTCCAGGTCGAGCACCGGCGGGTGTTCGCGGGCCGGGCAGCCGGGGAAAACCCGACGCGCCGTAGAGTCGAGGGTCGCTACTGTGCCAGCATGACGACCGACCCCGCCTCGCCCGTAGATCCCGCGTCGATGCCCAGGGCGGAGTTCGCCTTCCCCGGCCCTCTGCGCGACCAGCTCGTCGCGGCGATCCTCGACGGCTCCAAGACCTCCACGACGGGGCTCGTCGTCGACTACGAGCATGAGGGGGATCCCTTGCCGGAGGTCGGGAGCCGTTCGGCGGTGATCGACTCGGACGGCCGTCCGGTCGCGGTCATCGAGGTGACCGACGTGCGTGTCGTCCCGCTGGGTCAGGTGGATCTCGCCCATGTGGTGGACGAGGGGGAGGGGGACGCCAGCGTGGCCGAGTGGCGGGCGAGCCATGAGCGGTTCTGGCACAGCGAGGAGATGCGCGAGGCGTTGGAGGACCCCGAGTTCACCGTGAACGATGCGACGCCGGCGGTTCTGGAGCGCTTCCGCGTCGTCGCCGACCTTCGCCTCGCTGATTGACCGTCATCTATCGCTCACACTGCCGTCGGCATACGGGTGCCGCCGCCGTCTCGCGATACCGCGCCCCTTCCTCCCGGCGCCATGATGAGTGGAAAAGCAGGATGTGACAGTCCATCGGGCGCCGGTAGCCTGCGCGAATGAAGCGGATGCAGAGGGCTGCCGGCGCGATCGTCGGCTCAGCGGCTGGCGACGCGCTGGGAGGCCCCTTCGAATTCGGCCCGCAGGGAGCGTTCTCTGCTCGGTTCCCCAAAGCGGGCTCGGGCGGCGAGATGAGCGGAGGCGGCGGCTGGGACCCGGGCGAGGCCACGGACGACACACAGATGGCCGTCCTGGTCGCGGAGTCACTGCTTGAGCAGGGCGGACTGGACCTGCCGGACGTCTTCGCCCGCTTCCAGCGCTGGGCGGCAGCCGGCCCGAAGGACATCGGCCTGCAGACCGACGACGTCCTGACCAACGGCATGCCCTGGGACCAGGCCGCCGCGATCCATTTCCAGGTCAACCAGCGTGCGGCGGGCAACGGTTCCCTGATGCGGGCGTCCACCTCGGCGGTGTACTTCGCACGCCTCGGCCAGTCGGCCACCATGGACGCAGCCCGGCGCATCGCGGCCCTCACCCACGGCGACCGCGCCGCATGGGAGGGCACCGCCGTCTTCCACGAACTCGTCCGCGTCATGCTGGAAGGCGACGGCGTCGACCCCATCGCCGCTCTCCCGGACGTCCTGTCGCTCGTCCATCCTGACCACCGCCCCCGCTACGCCGCGGTCCTCGCGCCCGACTGGCATCCAGAGCAGGCAACCGAGTTCAACGGCGCCGTATGGCCCTGTCTCGGCTCCGCTGTGTGGGCCCTGCGCACGACCACCGGCTTCGAGGACGCGATACGCGCGGCGATCGACCTCGGCGGCGACACGGACACCGTCGCCGCGGTCACCGGTGGTCTCGCGGGCGCCTACTACGGAGTGGACGCGATCCCTGCCCGCTGGACCGAACCGCTGCATGTCCCTCTGCCCGGATTCGACGGACGGGTGCTCAGGCTGCCTGATCTGCTCGAACTCGCGTACCGCCTCGCAGAGCGGCCCACACCGGCGGGGGCAGCGGCATGAGCGGCAGGGACGGCGCGGCCGGCGACGCACGCCGAGCGTTCCTTACGACGCTGGAGCTCGGCCAGGTCTGCAGAGGCGTGGTCTCGTCCGTCGTCGACTTCGGTGCCTTCGTGGACCTGGGCGGCAGTGGCAGCGGAAGTGGAAGTGGAAGTGGCAGTGGCAAAGTCGATGGATTGGTGAACGTGGCAGAGCTGTCCTGGCGGCACTACGACCACCCGGCGGACGTGGTCACGGTAGGTCAGGAAGTCACGGTGGTGGTCCTGGACGTCGACCTGGACCGGGAGCGGATGTCCCTGTCCTTGAAGGCGCTGCAGCCTGACCCCCTCAAGGAATTCGCCCTGCGGCACCTCGGATCCACGCTGACCGGCCGGGTCACCAAGGTCGTCCCCTTCGGCGCCTTCGTCCAGGTCGGCGAGGGCATCGAGGGGTTGGTTCCGCAGACCGAGCAATCGGCGTGCGAAGCGGGCGCCTCGGCCCCGCTTCTCCAAGTCGGCGACGAGGTGGACGTCGAGATCGAGGGGATCAACTTCGCGCGGCGCAGGATCTCCCTGTCCCCACGGCGCTCGCACGTCACAGAGTCACTGTCGTCACCTCGGTCGCCTTGACGCTCGTCCACACGGTCGTGCCGTCGGCGAGGCCGAGTTCGGCAGCAGCCTGCGGGGTGATCTCCGCGACGAGGTCGGGGGCCCGGCCGGAGGTGATCAGCACCCGGAGCCGGCTGCCCGACGCGGTGATCTCTCGTACGGTTCCGGGCCAGACGTTGCGTGGGCTTCCGCTGGGCTTGTCGCGGTGCACGGACACGGCTTCGGGGGCGATGATCGCCAGTACGTCGGTGCCCTGGGGCAGCGGATCCGCGATCACCAGACGCTCGCCGCCCTGCAGCTCGATCCCCTCGGCAGTGGCCGTGCCGGGCCACGCGTTGCGCCCGAGCATGCGGGCCACCCACGGCGAGCGGGGGTGGCGGGCGACCTCGGTGGGCGGCGCGTCCTGAAGGGCGCGTCCGTCGTCGAGAACGAGGACCCGGTCGGCGAGCGCGACCGCCTCGACCGGGTCATGGGTGACGATCAGGCAGACGCCGCCGAAGCCGTCGAGGTGGCGGCGCAGGGTGTGCCGGACGTGGGCACGGGTGGTCTGGTCGAGGGCGGCGAGAGGCTCGTCGAGCAGCAGCAGACGGGGCCGAGCAGCCAGCGCGCGGGCGAGCGCGACCCGCCCGGCCTGTCCGCCGGACAGCTGGGCCGGTCGGCGGTGGGCGAGGTGTCCGACGCCGAGGCGGTCGAGCCACTGCTGCGCCTCGCGACGGGCCTCGGCGCGGGGCACGCCATGGGCGCGGAGCCCGTACGCCGTGTTGGCGAGGGCGGTCAGATGGGGGAACAGGGCGCCGTCCTGCGGGACCCAGGCGACGCCTCGGCGGTGCGGCGGCAGACCGGTGACGTCGGCGTCGCCGAGCTGGAGGCCGGCGTGGGCCCGGGGGGTGAGGCCGAGCAGGGCGCGCAGCAGGGTGGTCTTGCCCGCGCCGTTGGGGCCGACGACGGCGATGGTCGTGCCGGGCTCGGCGTCCAGGACGAGCTGGGTGAAGCCGGTGACCTCGGCGTGCAGCGCCCAGCGCTCGCCGGGCTCGGATGCGGGTGCGGCGGGCTCGGGGACCGTGGAGGTCGGCGGATCCGCCTCCGCCGGCGCCTCTTTGGCGCCCTGGCGTTGGGCGGGGGTCCCGGTCCAGCGGCCGCGCAGGGCGATGAGGACGAGCATGGCGATGGCCAGGAGCAGCAGGGAGACGGACGTCGCGGCTTCCGGCTCGTCCTGCAGCAGCAGATACACCTGTAGGGGCAGGGTCTGCGTGGTTCCGGGGAGGTTGCCGGCGAAGGTGATCGTGGCGCCGAACTCGCCGAGCGCGCGTGCCCAGGTGAGGGCGGCGCCGGCGATCAGGCCGGGCGCGACCATCGGCAGGGTCACGGTGAAGAAGACCCGCAGCGGAGAGGCGCCGAGGGAGGCGGCTGTCTCCTCGTAGCGCGGCCGCAGCCCGCCGAGGGCGCCTTCGAGGCTGATGACGAGGAACGGCATGGCGACGAACGTGGCTGCCAGCACCGCGCCCGAGGTGTGGAACGGCAGCGTGATGTCGAAGGTGTCTTCCAGCCACGGGCCGAGCAGCCCGCGCCTGCCGAACGCCAGGAGGAGCGCGACACCGCCGACGGTCGGCGGCAGCACCATCGGCAGCAGGACGAGGGACCGTACGAACGCCTTGCCGGGGAAGGGCACGCGGGCCAGCAGCCACGCCAGCGGCACTCCCAGGAGCAGCGACAGACCCAGCGCGTAGAACGAGACGACGACAGACAGCCGCAACGCCTCGACCGTGCCGGGCGAGGTGAGGTGGTCCCCGAGCTCGTCCCACTGCGTGCGGGCCAGGATGCCGACGAGCGGCAGCAGCAGGAACGCGACGGCCAGCAGAGCGGGGACTGTCAGGGCGACAGGGGCCCGGGCGCCCGGGGCGTGACCGCGGAGACGTTTCATCGGCTTGGTCCTGGGGCGGGGAGAGGGGGAGGAGAGGGGCTGCCCGTTCCCCCGGAAACGGGCAGCCCCCGCGGCCTGCTGGCAGGATCTGGGCTCAGTGTCAGGGCTCAGGATCCGGGCTCAGCGTCAGGGCTTCTGGAAACCGGCGTCCTGAAGGATCTTCTGCGCCTCGGGCGTCGACAGCCACGCCACGAACGCGGCCGCGGCCTCGGCGTTCTTCGAGGCCTTCAGCGTGGCCGCGGGGTAGTCGGCGATGGCGTTCTGATCGTCAGGGATCTCGACGGCGTCGACCTTGTCCGGGGCGCTGGCGGCGTCGGTCTTGTAGACGAGCCCGGCGTCGGCCTCGCCCAGCTCGACCTTGCTGAGCACCGCGCGCACATTGGGCTCCTCGGAGACCGGCTTCACGGTGATCTTCTGGGCGTCCAGGATCTTCTTGCTGTAGCGGCCGACGGGCACCTCGGGGGCGGCCAGGACCACCTTGAGCTTGGTGTCGGCCAGGTCCTTCAGCTCGTCGACCTTCTGCGGGTTGCCCTCCTCCGTGGCGATGACCAGGCGGTTCTTGGCGATCACGGTGGGGGTTGCGGTGTCGGCCTTCAGGCCGTCCATGGTCTTGGTGTCGGCGGTGACCAGGGCGTCGGCGGGGGCGCCCTGCTTGACCTGGGCGGCGAGCTCCTGGGAGCCGGCGAAGGAGAAGGTGATCTTCGTGCCGGGGTGGGACTTCTCGTACGCGGCGCCGGCGGTCTTGAACACGTCGGTCAGCGAGGCGGCGGCGAGCACCGTCAGGTCGGCCTTGGCCGTGCCCGTGCCGGACTTCGTCGCCTTGGCGCCGCTGTCGGTCTTCGTGTCGTCGTTGCCGCATGCGGCGAGCGGCACGAGAAGGGCGGCCGTCAGGGCTGCTGCGGCGGCGCGGCGTCTGGCGAAGGTGAAGGACATGAGGTCGGACTCCTGAAGACGTGATCGGCTCGTTGCCGTCAGTACGGGTGGTGATGAGCCGCGCCGGTGACGGGCGACGCCGCTTGTTGCGTGGGGTCAGGTGCGGTCGATGTGCACGCTGGTCGACTTCACGCGGGCGGTGGCCTGCATGCCGACTTCGATTCCGAGCTCCTCGACGGCCTCCCGGGTCAGCAGGGAGACGAGCCGGTGCGGACCGGCCTGGATCTCCACTTGCGCGGCGACGTCGCCGAGCTTGACCGCGGTGACGATGCCGGGGAAGGCGTTGCGGGCCGACGTGTAGGAGGCGTCGTCGTCTGCGCTGCCGCCCTGGGCGACCTCGATGGAGAAGGCGGCCAGATCCCGGCCGTCGATGAGGCGGCGCCCGCCCTCGTCGCGATGGGTCGCGACTCGGCCGGCGTCCGCCCAGCGGCGCGCGGTGTCAGGGCTGACTCCGAGAAGACGCGCCGCCTGCCCGATGGTGTAGGACTGCATACAAGCCACCGTAGGGCTCTGAGCCTCTTATCTGCAATTTATTCGTGGAAAAGTCACGGCAGATGCGAGATCGCTTGGAGGAACGGCCAAGCGGCGGCCTGCGCCGCCTCGACCTGCTGATGCGGCCCGCGTCGAGGCGGTCGCGACACGGCCCGTGACCCGGCGGACGCGGCTGCGTCTGCCACCCGGCTGCCGCGTCCGCCCTGGTGCCCGCGGCGTGGGGCGGGCGGAGCGCACGCGCTGTGGCTAGAGTGCGGAACACGGCGCGTACACACCGGCTTTCTACGTATTCGAGGCGTTCGGTATGAGTCTGAGCATTCGCAACCAGATCCCCGGCACCGTAACCTCAGTGACCACCGGCGAAGCCATGGCGACCGTCAGGGTCCGCCTCGACGGCGGTCAGGACATCACCGCCGCCATCACCGCCGAAGCCGTCAAAGAGCTTGGTCTGGGGACGGGCACGGCAGTGCGCGCACTCGTGAAGTCGACCGAAGTCGCCCTGGCCACCGGCCCCGTGGCGGGGCTGAGCATCCGCAACCAGCTTCCCGGCACGGTCGTCGACGTGGCGACCGGCGGCGCCATGGCCAGCGTCAAGGTGGACGTCGAGGGCGGGAGCCTGACCGCGGCGATCACCAAGGACGCCGTCTCGGACCTCGGCATCGCGGCCGGCGCGTCGGTCGTGGCACTGGTCAAGTCCACCGAGATCTCCCTCTCGACGGTCTGACGGATCCCGTTCCCGCGTCGGCCTGAGGGACCTGTTCCCGCGACGGTCTGCCGGATCCCGCCTCGACGGCTTGACGGACTTTGCTCGGCCCAGCGCCCCGTACGCGTCTCGTGCGGGGCGCTGTGGCGTCTCACCGGACCGGCCGCGGCGTGTCACCGAGCGGGAGGGCTGTCCGGCGCGCGGCACGCGCCGATCCAGATACTGGTGACGGCGCTGATATAGCGGGCGCCGCAGTGGTCGGTGGGGACGACGAGCTGACACCCGGCCTCGTCGAGGTCCGCCTCGTCCAGCCGGGTGGCCAGCAGGACCGGGCTGTCGCCGAAGTCGGCGTCGAGCTCCGCCCAGGACAGCACCGCGTGGTGGCCGTCGCCGCCGCCGACCGCCAGCAGGAAGCGAGAGCGCTCCTTGCGCCGGGACGGATCGAAGCACGGCGCGGTCGTGCTCACCACCTCCCGCAGCAGGGCGCCGTGGAACGTGTGGTGCTGCGGCCCGTTCTTGGCGCAGTTGAACGTCACCCGCGCCTCATGCTGCCGCCAGCCGCGCCGCAGGTCCGCGACGCTCAAGGTGACGGGCCTGGCCACCTCCCCGTGGACGGTGAAGGAGCCGGTGCCCACGGCGTCGGTTCGGGGCGGCATGGCGATGCTGCTCATCGGGGTTCCCCTTCTGGCGGTCGTCACGGCGGCTGCCGCCAGTGATACCCGCCAGGCCCCGGAAGAATCGCGTCTGCGTTCTCCTCAGCCCGATAGTCCTTGCTTTTGTGAGCTTGGTACGAATGGCGTCCTTGCTTCTTCCGGTCCATCGTCCGACGGCTGCGCCTCCGTCTCGCGCATCAAGCGGTCGAGCGCGAGCCAGACGCGGTCACGGGTGACGGGCAGCTCGGTGAAGCGGATGCCGGTGGCGTCGCGCAGGGCGTTGGCGAACGCGGCCGGGTAGACGCAGCTGTGGACGGGCTCGCCGTCCACGTGCACCGTGCAGGCTCCGCAGTCCCCGGCGTCGCAGCCCTTCTTCACCCCGAACCAGCCGCGCTCGCGCACATAGGTGCGCAGGCACTGGCCCGCGCGTGGCTCGTCCTCGAAGTGCTGGCTGTTGATCTCGACGCGGTAGCTCATCGCCCACCCTCCCCGGCGAGCTCGCGGCGGATCTCCTCGGCGAAGCACAAGGCCATGTGCCGCCGCCACTCGGGCAGTCCGTGGATGTCGTCGAACCATTCGTGCTCGGCGACGGCCGAGTCGATCGCGCCGCGCAGCTCGGCCGCGTCCGGGGGGAGCGGGAACCACAGCCGGAAGGGCCGTGTGGTGGCAGCCGTGATCGTGACGGCCAGCGACCCGTCCTGCGGATCGAGCGTGCCGACGACGAGGGCGCCGGAGCGGCCGAGCCCGTACAGCGACGCCTGACGGAAGGCCGTACGGCACGCCAGTGCCCGCGCGGGCAGTGTGACAGAACGCAGAAGCTCGCCTTCGGACAGGTCCTTGCGGCCCGCGCCGGTGATGAAGTCCGCGACCTTCCTGCGCCGCACGACGCCGTCCTGCCCCTGGAGCAGACAGCGCCGCACGACGCCGTCCTGCCCCTGGAGCAGACACTCGCCGTCGAGCGCCGCGGTCAGCGAGATCATGGGACCGGCCGGCAGACCGTTGCACAGGTTCCCGCCGACGGTCGCCATGTTCCAGATCTTGAACGAGGCGAGAAAGGCCCGGCAGCACTGCCCGAACAGCGGCGCCGCGGCGGCCGGCAGCGCCCGGCCATACCGGTACAGCCGCGCGACCGTGCACGTGGCCGCGATCTCCAGCGCCCCGTCCGGCAGACGCACCAGCGGCTCCCAGCCCATGCGGCTCAGGTCGATCAGCCGGCGCAGGTGGGGCTGCGGCTCGGAGAACAGATACGTACCGCCTCCCAGCCAGGCGTCCCCCGGCCGCCACGGCTGGCGACGGCGTCCGTCGAGTACATCCGTCACCGTGTTCAGATCCATGTCTCCCCAATGCCCTTTCCGCCACTGCTCCGGCAAGTGAAGCCCGCACGCATGGGTGTGGACGACTGGTCCGGAACACGGAAAACATCGCCGCGGGCGCGGTCGGACTGGATGATTGACCGAGAGGGGGTCGGGTGGGATCAGCTGGCATTCGCGCTGTTCATACGGTGATCTTCCTGGCGAATGTGAGGAGTGGTCCCGCCAGCACGCAGGGAGACGCAGTGCGCACGTCGGGCGTCTCCTCGAGGCGGAGGCTCTGCGCCTGGCCCTGGCCTTTGCTTGCTGGGGAGCCGGCCGGACTTGTCGGGCGGGTGGGCCGGTTCAAGGCGGGCGTCGGCGACCGCCCTGGCGTCGAGCCTGTCAGCGCAGCCGCAAACTGCTTGCCGTGCTCGTCGTCGATGATGAGGATGGCGCCATGCCTACGGTCACCGCTGCCGACGGAACGGAACTCGCCTACCACGTCAGGGGCGACGGCGAGCCGCTGCTGTGCCTGCCTGGTGGACCGATGCGCGCGTCCGCGTACCTCGGAGACCTCGGCGGACTGGCGAGCCGCCGCCGGCTGGTCATGCTCGACCTGCGCGGCACCGGCGACTCCAGCGCCCCTCGTGATCCCGCCGCATACCGCTGCGACCGGCAGGTCGACGACGTCGAGGCCCTGCGCGCCCACTTCGGGTGGGACCGCGTCGACGTCCTCGCGCACTCGGCGGGCGGCGACCTCGCCCTCCTCTACGCGGCCCGCCACCCGCGGCGCATCCGTACCCTCAGCCTGATCACGGCCCGCGCTCGCGCCCTCGGGGTCGACTTCACCGCGGAGCACCGCCGGGAGGCAGCCGCGCTGCGCACGGCCGAGTCGTGGTTCGAGGCAGCCCGCGACGCCTATGAAGCCATCTGGTTCGGATCCCCCTCCGACGCTGACTTCGACGCCGCCGCGCCCTTCTTCTACGGCCGTTGGGACGCCGCCGCCCAGGCGCTCAGCGCAGCCGAGGCTGAGCAGTGCAATGACCAGGCAGCGGAGATGTACGCAGCGCCCGGCGCCTTCGACCCGGTTGCGGCACGCGCCGCTCTTGCGAGCCTGGACGCGCCGGTGCTGGTCCTCGCAGGCGAACTGGACGGCGGTCCGCGCCCCCGCGTCGCCGCTGACATCGCCAAGCTGTTCCCCCATGCCGAACTGGTCGTCCAGCCCGGCGCCGGCCACTACCCATGGCTTGACGACCCCGTCCGCTTCACCCAGACCGTCGGGGGCTTCCTCGCCCAGGGCGGCCATTGAGGCCGAGTGAGCACTGCTCGTCCTCCCCGGGAACGGGCGCGCTCCCTCGGCGCCGGGTGGCGGAGATCGGCCGAAACGATCTCTTGGCCCGTGCTCGACGGAGAGATCATCATGGGGAGATGACTGAGACCCCAGCCTCCTCGGCGCTCACGGCGACCCGGCTCACGCGCTACGCGAAAGCGGATCAGGACGAGATCCTCGGCGACGGCGACGATCCCTTCGGCGTCGCCGCGACGGGTCTGACCTGGCTGCCCAAGGAAGAGCACTTCGGCGTCAGGCGCGGCGGCCGGCTCGTGGCGCATGCCGGGCTGCTGCGCCTGCCTGTCGTGATCGGCGAGGCGAACACGCAGGTCGTGGGCGTCGGCGGGGTGGCCGTCGCGCCCGATCTGCAAGGCCGGGGCCTGGCGCGGCTCGTCGTCGCAGCCGCGCTGGAGCACGCCCGCACGATGGGCCCTCAGCACGCACTCCTGTTCTGCCGACCTCCGCTCGTGCCGCTCTACGAGCGCCTTGGGTGGCGTCCGCTCGACGGGGACGTACTCGTCGAACAGCCCGATGCCCGCGTTGTGACCATGCCAATGCGGACCATGGTGACGCCCCTGCGCGACACCGCGCGCTGGCCCCCGGGGCCGGTACGCCTGCTCTCGCTCCCGATGTGAGGAGCCCATCGCATGTGAGGAGCACATCGCGTGCCTGGAACCCATCGCCATGCGGTGTTGCATAAACATGCGTTTTATTGAATACTCTTCCTATGTCCAAGGTTCTCACCTCCCTGCCCACCGGCGACCGCGTCGGCATCGCCTTCTCAGGCGGCCTCGATACCTCTGTCGCGGTCGCGTGGATGCGCGACAAGGGCGCCGTCCCGTGCACCTACACCGCCGACATCGGCCAGTACGACGAGCCCGACATCGCCTCGGTGCCCGGCCGTGCGAAGACCTACGGCGCCGAGATCGCGCGCCTGGTCGACTGCCGGGCTGCGCTGGTCGAGGAGGGCCTGGCCGCGCTCGCCTGCGGCGCGTTCCACATCCGCTCGGGCGGCCGTGCCTACTTCAACACCACGCCGCTCGGCCGCGCCGTCACCGGCACCCTGCTCGTCCGGGCGATGCTCGAGGACGACGTGCAGATCTGGGGCGACGGCTCGACGTTCAAGGGCAACGACATCGAGCGGTTCTACCGCTACGGCCTGCTTGCCAACCCTCACCTGCGCATCTACAAGCCGTGGCTCGACGCCGACTTCGTCTCCGAGCTCGGCGGCCGCAAGGAGATGTCGGAGTGGCTGGTCGCCCACGGGCTGCCGTACCGCGACAGCACCGAGAAGGCGTACTCGACCGACGCCAACATCTGGGGCGCCACCCACGAGGCCAAGACGCTGGAGCACCTCGACACCGGCGTGGAGACCGTGGAACCGATCATGGGGGTGCGGTTCTGGGACCCCTCGGTCGAGATCGACGCCGAGGACGTGACGATCGGCTTCGACCAGGGCCGCCCGGTGACGATCGGCGGCAAGGAGTTCGACTCCGCGGTCGACCTGGTGATGGAGGCGAACGCGATCGGCGGCCGCCACGGCATGGGCATGTCGGACCAGATCGAGAACCGGATCATCGAGGCGAAGAGCCGCGGCATCTACGAGGCGCCCGGCATGGCGCTGCTGCACGCCGCGTACGAGCGCCTCGTCAACGCGATCCACAACGAGGACACCCTCGCCCAGTACCACAACGAGGGACGGCGTCTGGGGCGGCTGATGTACGAGGGCCGCTGGCTGGACCCGCAGGCGCTGATGGTCCGTGAGTCGCTTCAGCGCTGGGTCGGCTCGGCGGTCACCGGCGAGGTGACCCTGCGGCTGCGCCGCGGCGAGGACTACTCGATCATGGACACCACGGGCCCGGCGTTCAGCTACCACCCGGACAAGCTGTCCATGGAGCGCACCGAGGACTCGGCGTTCGGCCCGGTCGACCGGATCGGCCAGCTCACCATGCGCAACCTCGACATCGCCGACTCGCGCTCCCGGCTCGAGCAGTACGCCGGTCTCGGCATCGTGGGCACGACCCATCGCGCGCTGATCGGTGCCGCCCAGGAGGCTTCGACCGCCCTGATCGGCACCATGCCGGAAGGCGGCGCCGAGGCCATCGCCTCCCGCGGCGAGGTCTCCGGCGACGACGAGCTGCTGGACCGCGCCGCCATGGAGTTCGGCACCGACTGACGGGGTGCACCGACCGACGGGCCCGGGGGGGGCCCGCCCCCCACGGAGCGGGGCCCCCCGGGCCCCCGGGGGCCCCGGGGT
>NZ_JBFAYB010000088.1:0-36736 GCF_040681075.1 Streptomyces sp. NPDC051907
TGCGGCTGACGACGCTCCGTCCGGAGCAGGCGGCGTACATCGGCGTCGAGGTCGAGGGCCCGTACAAGCCCGACCACTACCGCTACTGAGCCGCCTTCCTCAGGAGTTGACAGCCCTGCGGACCCCTGGACCAGGCCCCCACCTCATCCCCCGGGCGGGGGCCTACTCCTGTTCCCGTAGGAGACTCTCAGCGCATCGAGTCGACGGCCCACTCGGCCACGACGGCCACCGCGACGCCGACCCCCAGCACCGCGGTCGCCACCCGGGTGCGCCCCGCGCGGCTGAGGACGAGGGCGCTGCCGCAGAGGATCAGCGCGATGCCGTAGAAGCCCATGGTGAGCACCGAGTGGGTGCTGCCGAGCCGGAGCACCAGGACAGCGGCCACGGCGATCATGATGACCGCCGAGAGGACTATCCGGACGCGGCGTGCCTGGCGTGGTGTGAGCCCCTGCCGCTCCGGGCTCGAATTGGCTTCTGACATGCGTGGAAGCCTATCCGCAGCGCTCCGTGCGAGGGGCCCGGGGCCGGAAAGATCCGCAGGCTCAGGCGCCCTGTGCGGTGCCGATTCCCGCGGGCCATCGGGGCGCCGTTCCGGTGAGCTGGCAGGCCATCAGGTAAAGCGGAATGGGCGGGGTGTAGGGGCTGGCGCCTCGGGTGTCGGGGCTGCGGATCAGCCGCGGGCTGACCGCCGGAACGCACGCCCCGCGCGCATAGTGCGAGGGCAGCGGCCAGATCAGCTCCAGATCCGAGCCCGCCGGGACGATCCACCACCACCAGTTGGTGTCGGCGAAGACGCAGCCGTTGCGGGGCAGTCGGTCCAGCAGGCGGAATCCATAGCGCGCGGGCACGCCCACGGCGTCGCAGCCCATGGTGGCCGGCAGCGTGGGCGGCAGGACGAGCCGGGTCATGCGCATCTCGTCCGTGCGGCGCCCGCTCCGGGTGAAGAGCGTCGCCAGGTCTCTCAGCACGGCCGGCCGGGGCCGTAGGGCAGTTCCGCCCAGACGACGCGGCCCAGACCGGATGCGCAGTCGTGTGTGCCCCAGGCGCTGGAGACCGCTTCGACCAGGAGCAGTCCGCGCCCACGTTCCTCCTCGGCGCCGCGGCAGACCCGCGGACCGGTGGGCGCGGACCCCTGATCCTGCACGGTGATGCGCAATCGATCGACTTCGCCCAGGAGTTCGCAGGAGACCAGTTGGCCGTCGGTGTGCACGACCGCGTTGGTGACCAGCTCGGAGACGATGAGCATCGCCGTGTCGTGGACCTCGCCGCCGACGCCCCAGTCCCCCAACCGGGCAGCGGCCATCTCCCGTGCTCTGGAGACGAATTCGACGCGCGCCGGGAGCTCGAAGCCGTACCGGTTGGGGTCGGTCGCCGAGCACGGGGCAAGGAGCTGAGAGGTGAGCGCGTCACGGTTCACACGACCACTCTCCCGCTGTGGCCCACCACTTGGCAAGACCCACTCTGAAAATTGCAGAGTGGGCATATTCATGGTTGCAGGGGCGTGGCACACTGCTCGCAACAGCACGTGGGGAGGTCTCGAAGTGAGTGAACCGCGGTCCGCCCCCACCGTGGGTCAGGTCGTCCTCGGCAAGCGCCTGCAGGACCTGCGCGAGCGCGCCGGACTCAAGCGCGAGGAAGCGGCGAAGGTGCTGCGCGTGGCCCCCGGCACCATCCGCAGGATGGAGACGGCCGAGGTCGCGCTGAAGATCCCTTATGTCCAGCTGCTGCTGGGCGCGTACGGGATCCCGGAGGACGAGGCCATCGGCTTCGTGGAGCTCGCCGAGGAGGCGAACAAGCCGGGCTGGTGGCAGCGCTTCCACGACGTGCTGCCGAACTGGTTCAGCATGTACGTCAGCCTGGAGGGCGCGGCCAGCCTCATCCGTGCGTATGAACCGCACTTCGTGCCCGGCCTGCTGCAGACCGAGGAGTACGCCCGCGCCATCATGCGCGGCGGCGCCGTCGGCCAGACCGACGCCGCGGACATCGAACGGCATGTGGCGCTGCGGATGGAGCGCCAGTCGCTGCTCACCCGCCCCGACGCGCCCAAGCTGTGGGTGATCATGGACGAGACGGTGCTCCGCCGGCCCGTCGGCGGTCCCGGCGTGATGAGGGCGCAGATCGACCGGCTGCTCGAAGGGGCCCGGCTGCCCCATGTGACGCTGCAGATCGCGGAGTTCAGGACCGGCCACCACCCCGGCACCTACGGGCCCTTCGTCCTCTTCCGGTTCGCCGTCCCCGAGCTTCCGGACATGGTCTACAGCGAGTACCTGACCGGCGCGGTCTATCTGGACGCGCGCCCCGAGGTCGCCTCCCACCTCGAGGTCATGGACCGCATGGCGGCCCAGGCCGCCACGGCACAACGCACGAAGGAGATCCTCAAGGATCTCCGCAAGGAGCTGTGAATGGATCGCATATACAACGGCATGCCCGCCGCCGACCTGCCGGCCGACGGCTGGCACAAGCCGTGGAGCGGCGGCAACGGCGGCAACTGCATCGAGGCCATGAAGCTGGCCGACGGCAGAGTCGCGGTGCGCCAGTCATCCGACCCGGACGGCCCCGCCCTGATCTACACCTCCGGCGAGATCGAAGCGTTCATCGAGGGGGCCAAGTCCGGCAAGGCGGACTTCCTGGTCACCTGACCCCCGCGCACCCGGCCCCCGTCCCGCGGTCGCCCGGCTAAGGGCGCTACGCCCCCGGAGCCAGCAGCGTGGCGAGGAACCTCTTCGCCGACGAGACGTTCCCGGCGGAGTCGATCGTGCGGTACTCGATCGTGTGGGTCCCGTACTCGGGCGTCGCGTCGTCCCAGGGCACCGCGCGGGGCGTGCCGAGCTTGCCGTGGACGAGATCGTCGATGACCGTGCCGCTCGGCGTGAAGCGGTAGGGGGCCTCGGCGTCCGTCGGCCAGCCGTAGTACGTCTGCCAGCCGTCGCCGTCCACCCTGAACTGCGTCACGGTGTAGCCGTTCCGGTCGTCGCGGGCCGTCAGCTTCATGGTGAACGGGCCGTCGTAGACGTACTCCACCGGCCGTCCCGGGCGGTGCACCGTGCGCAGCGGCTTCGACAGCGCGTACGCCGCCTGGGCGGGCGACGCGTCCACCGACCAGCGCAGCTCGGCGTCCGTGCCGGCGATCTTCGCGGTGAGGGTGTGGGCGCCGGGCCGCAGTCGCAGGGTGCGCAGGTCGAGATCGCGGTCGTTGCCCGGGTTCGCCACCGGCCGGCCGTCGAGCGACCAGCGGACCGCCAGGGTCCGGTGCGCCGGGTGCGTGGTGTCGGCGTGCACCACCGTCGCCGCGCCCACCGGGTCCTGAAGGCCCGTGTGGCTGGTGAAGGCGGGCCGGACGGCGTCCGGCGGGGTGGTCGTCGCGGTGTCCACGGTCCAGGAGACCGTCCGGGTCAGCGCGGCGGAGGAGCGGATCGCCGGGTCGCGTACGAACGGCGTGGGGTCGGTGACGGAGGCCGTCAGCCGGTGCGTGCCCGGGGAGAGGCCCAGTCGGCGCAGATCGAGGGTGCGGGCGCCGTCGGCGAGCGGCAGCGGGCGGCCGTCCAGCTGCCAGGCGACGCTCAGTTCGCCGCCCAGCGGATGCAGGGTGTCCACCCACACGGTCCGGTCGCCGCCGATCGCGGCCGTGTTCGGGGTGTGGCCCTGGACCAGGCTCACCTTCGCGGAGATCTTCTGCACCATCGCCTCGCGCCCGACCTGGTCGAAGGCGTAGCCGAGGGTCTTCATGATCGAGTGCTTGCTGGGCCGCCACACGCCCTTGGTGCTGTACATCCCGCCCTCGTAGCGGCCGATGACCCCGCCGGACTCGCTCTTCTCGCCCAGCCAGCGCCACCACTTGGCCCGCTGCGCCCTCATCTGCTCCTCGGTGAGCAGGGTGTGGTGGGCCGAGGAGGGCTCGCCTGAGGTGTACGCCTCGCCGGGGACGCCGCGGGCGTAGTAGTCGTACTCGTCCTGGAGCCTGCCCAGCGAGTGGCCGATCTCGTGCGGGGTTACCAGCGAGGACAGCGCGTTGCCGCCCGACGCGGTGGCGTATGTTCCGCCCGCGCCGCCGTAGGTGTCGCTGTTGGCGAGCGCCACGATCTGCCGGTTCGCGCTCGCCGATCCGGGCACGAGGTCGGCGAGCGCGGAGGCGGCCGCGCTGTCGACGGTGAGCAGCCGCTGCACGCTCTCGGCGTTGCAGCCGCCCCAGAAGCCCATGTCCAGCGGTGTGTCCCGGCGCGGCGCGTCCAGCGAGGGGTCGCAGTCGACGCCGGACTCGGCGGAGGGGACCTCGACCGCCCAGACGTTGACGTACGAGCGGTACGACGCGAACGGCTCGGTCGACCAGAGCACGTTGAGGTGCTTGTCGACGTCCGCCCGGAACGCCGGCATCTCGGCGGCGGTGTAGCCGTCTCCGAGGAGTATCAGGTTGAAGCGCTTGTCCGCGGGCCCGGTGGTCTGCACGGGCACGACCGTGGCGGCCTCGGTGACGGGCGGCGCGTCGGCGGCCGGCTCCCGGGCGGCGGACGGGTGGGCGGCGGAGCCCAGGAGGAACGCGACGACGAGGGCGCCCGCGGTGGCGAGCCTGGCCGCTCTTCGGGCGGGGGTGCCGGGTGAGGTCATGGTGATGCAGCGTAGAGATGGGATCAACGCTCGGTAAAGACGAGCGAGTTGACCGAGTGGCCGAAGGGAGGCGGCAGGCGCAGCGGCCCGCTGCCCGGCGTGATTGAGCCCAGGACGCGGGGCGCGCGGGCGCCCGTGCAGGACGGCACGTTGCCGGGCAGCCCGTGGAAGGTCAGAAAGCCCAGCACGGCGAAGGCGTACGCCTCCTTCGCGGCGGCGGGCAGCCCCAGCTCGTCCGAGGTGCGCAGCCGGACCCCGCCGCCCAGCTCCGTGCCGAGCATGCCCATCAGCGCCGGGTTGAGCGTGCCGCCGCCCGAGACGACGACCTCGCTCGCCCCCAGCGAGCGCGCCGCGTCGGCCGCGGTCCGCGCGGTCAGCAGGGTGAGCGTGGCGATCACGTCCCGCGCCGGAAGTCGGCTGAAATCCTTCAACGCGGTGTGCAGATACGGCAGATGGAACAGCTCCTTGCCGGTCGTCTTGGGCGGCGGCAGCCGGTAGTACGGCTCCTCCAGCAGCCGGCTCAGCAGCGGCTCGTGGACCCTTCCGCTCGCGGCGAGTGCGCCGCCCTCGTCGTAGCGCGCCCGGCCGTCCGTCAGGTCCCGCACCGCCGCGTCGATCAGGGCGTTGGCCGGACCGGTGTCGAAGGCGACCGGGTCGCGCCCCGGGGGCAGCGCGGTGAGGTTCGCGATTCCGCCGAGGTTGAGCGCGACGGGCGTGCCCGGCCGGCCGCGCAGCCAGAGCACGTCGAGCAGGCTCGCCAGCGGAGAGCCCTGGCCGCCCGCCGCGATGTCGCGGGGCCGGAAGTCGCCGACGACGGGGCGCCCGGTGGCCTCGGCGATCCAGGCGGGCTGCCCGAGCTGGAGGGTGCCGTGCACCTCGCCGTCGCTCGCCCAGTGGTAGACGGTCTGGCCGTGCGAGGCGACGAGCTCGGCCCGGCCCTCGCACAGCTCCCGGTCGGCGCGTACGGCGAGCGCCGCGAAGGCCTGCCCGATGCGGGTGTCCAGCCGGCAGACCTCGGCCAGCTCGGTACGGGCGGGCGGCAGCGCCCCGGCGAGCTGCGCCCGCAGCTCGTCGTCGTAGCCCTCGCTGACCATGCCGAGCGGGGCGAGCGTCAGGACGCCCTCGTCGAGGGCGATGTCGGCGGCGGCCGCGTCGATCGCGTCGTACGACGTCCCGGACATCAGCCCGACGACCCTCATCGCAGCGGCCGCCGGTGGTCGTCGCCGCGCAGGGTCAGCAGGGCGAGCACGCTGACGGCGCAGGCGCCGGCCGCGTAGTAGGCGGGGATGTCGGCGTTGCCGGTCCGTTTGACCAGCTCGGTGATGATCAGGCCCGCGCAGCCCGAGAACACCGCGTTGGCCAGGGCGTAGGCCAGGCCGAGCCCGGTGTAGCGGACCCTGGTCGGGAACATCTCGGCGAGCATCGCGGGCCCGGGACCCGCCATCAGGCCGACCACCGCGCCGGCCGCGAGGACGCCGAGCCCCTTGGACGCCGTGGAGGCGCCCTCGTCCTGAAGGAGCGTCAGCAGCGGCAGGGCGAGAGCGGTGACCAGGACCGCGCCGGTCAGCATCACGGCACGCCGGCCGATCCGGTCGCTGAGCAGGCCCGCGGGGACGATGGAGGCGGCGAAGCCGACGTTGGCGAGGACGGTGGCGATCAGTGCCTCCTGGAACGACGCGTTCAGGGTGGACTGCAGATACGAGGGCAGGACGACCAGGAAGGTGTATCCCGCCGCCGCCCAGCCCATGATGCGCCCGGCGCCCAGCAGGATCGCCCGCACCACGTCGGCGGCGGGCGGCCGCTCGACCGGTTCGGCCTCCGTGCGGCGGAAGCTGGGCGTCTCCTCCAGGCGCAGCCGCAGCCAGAGCGCGACCAGGCCGAGCGGCAGGGTCAGCAGGAACGGCAGCCGCCAGCCCCAGTCGTGCAGCGCCTGCTCGCTCATCACGGTGGCCAGCAGCGCGGCGACGCCCGCGCCGCCGAGCAGGCCGAGCGCCACGGTGAAGGACTGCCACGAGCCGTACAGTCCGCGCCGCCCCACCGGGGCGAACTCCGTCATCAGCGACACCGCGCCGCCGAACTCGCCGCCCGCGGAGAGGCCCTGGAGGATCCGGAGCCCCGTCAGCAGCCAGGGCGCCGCCGCGCCGGCCGTGGCGTAGGTCGGCAGCACGCCGATCAGCGTGGTCGCCACCGTCATCAGACCGATGACGAGGATCAGCGTGGGACGCCGGCCGATCCGGTCGCCCAGTCGGCCGAAGAGCGCGGCGCCGATCGGCCGGAAGAAGAACGCGAGCGCGAAGGACGCGTACGTCTTGACGAGCCCTTCGACGTCGCTGCCGCCCTCGGGGGTGAAGAAGTTGGCGGCGATGACGGTGGCGAAGTAGCCGTAGACCCCGAACTCGTACCACTCGACGAGGTTGCCGACCGACCCCGCCAGGAGCGCGCGGCGCGAGCGGGCGGGCGGGGCGGGCTGTTCGGCGGAGGCGGCCATCCTTGCTTCCTGCCCCGCCGTCCGCGCCGGGACGCTCCACCCGGCCCGGACGGCCCACAGCCCCGCACGCGCGGCCGAGCCCCCTACGGCGCCGTCAGATACGCCAGGCCCGGATGCACCGCCCGGTACCCGTCCAGGAGCCTGCGCGCCACGTTCACGGAGTCCACCAGGGGGTGCAGGGCGAACGCCTTCACCGCGCTCGCCCGCGAGCCGCTCTGAGCCGCCGCCAGCACCTCGCGCTCGACGGCCTTGACCGAGGTCACCAGGCCGACCGCGTGGTACGGCAGCGGGTCGACCGCCGCCGGATGCGCGCCGTTGGCGTCCACGAGGCAGGGGACCTCGATCACCGCGTCCGCGTCCAGCGCCGACAGCGTGCCCTGGTTGCGGACGTTGAGGATCAGCGTGGCGCGCTCGTCGCGCGCGACGGCGCGCATCAGGGCCAGGGCGACCTTCTCGTAGCCGCCGGACGCCAGGTCGTCCTCGTCGCGCTCGCCCACGCCCGCCGCCTCGCGGTTGGCCGCCATATAGGTCGCCTCGCGCTCGGCCAGCGTGCCGCGCCACGCGGCCAGCGCGGGCGTGCCCGGCTTGCCCGCCTCCGCGTAGAAGGCGGCCTGCTGCTCCAGCAGATACGAGCCGCGGGTCCGCTCGGCCTCCTGATAGGCCCGTACGGTCTCCCGGTTGAAGTAGTAGTAGTGCAGATACTCGTTGGGGACCGCGCCCAGCGAGCGCAGCCAGTCGGCGCCGAAGAGCCGGCCCTCCTCGATCGCGCCCAGCGCCGCCGGGTCCGCGAGCAGCCGGGGGAGCTCGTCGCGTCCGTCGACGCGCAGTCCGCGCAGCCAGCCGAGGTGGTTGAGGCCCACGTAGTCGATCCAGACCCGGTCCGGGTCGGCGCCCAGCACCCGCGCGACCCGGCGGCCGAGGCCGACCGGCGAGTCGCAGATGCCGACGACCCGGTCGCCGAGGACGCGGGACATGGCCTCGGTGACCAGGCCCGCCGGGTTGGTGAAGTTGATGACCCAGGCGTCCGGGGCGAGCGCGGCGACGCGGCGGGCGATGTGCACGGCCGTCGGGACCGTGCGCAGGCCGTACGCGATGCCGCCCGCGCCCACCGTCTCCTGCCCCAGCACGCCCTCCGCCAGCGCGACCCGCTCGTCGGCGGCCCGGCCCGCGAGGCCCCCGACGCGGATCGCGGAGAAGACGAAGTCGGCGCCCCGCAGGGCCTCGTCCAGATCCGTGGTCACGGCGACCTCGGGCGCGTCCGGCTGCCCGGCGGCCTGCTCCGTCAGGACCCGGGCCACCGCGCCGAGCCGCTGCGCGTCCACATCGTGCAGGGCGACCTGGGTGACGCGGCCCTCGGCGCGATCGCCGAGCAGCGCCCCGTACACCAGAGGCACCCGGAATCCGCCGCCGCCGAGAATCGTGAGCTTCATGCTCGTACGCTACTCGGCGGCCGTGGCCGGGCGGGCTCGTCCTATCCCAGGTCGAAGGCGTTCCGCAGGCCCAGACGGTGGCGGACGCGGTCGCCGCGCTTGAGGAGCTCGATCTCCGGGGCGCGGAACAGCGGCTTGACCGAGCACCGGGCGGCGGGCGAGCCGACCCGGTCGAGGAGGGCGTTGACGGCGGCGCGGGCCGATGCGTTGGCGCCCTCCATGGTGGCCAGGTCGATGTCGACGCGGACGTAGTCCCCGGACAGATAGAAGTTGGGGATCCGGGTCGCGGCCTGCGGGCGGTTGTGGAAGGTGCCGACCGGGTGGACGAGGAGCTGGTCCTCGTTGGTCGGGTGCGGGGTGCCGAGGCCGTCCACGCCGGGGTCCAGGAACCAGGAGTGCAGCGCGCCGTCCTTGAGGACCGTGCGGCCGGTGTCGTTGAGGGCGGCCTTGAGCTGGGCCCACACCTCGCGGGCCACCTCGGCGCGGGTGCACTGCTTGGCGGTCTTGCCGTAGAGGATGCCCGGCCTGTCCCACTCCGAGACGTCCACCGACAGGCAGTCCACCGCGACGCCGTCGCCGTAGTCGGCCGGGAAGTCGCGCGACGGCCAGTGCCCGGCCTGCTGAATGGCCGTCAGGGACCAGGGGGAGTCGATGCAGTTGAGGTGCCCATGCAGCAGGGGCGCGCGCTCGGTCAGATAGAACTGGATGCCCGTCATCCAGTCCGTCTCCAGCTTGTCGCACCGGGCCAGCTGCGGGTCGGCCGCCCGCAGCTCGGCCCCCCAGGTCCGTCGGGCGTGCTCGACGGGCATCGCGCTGACGTAGTGGTCGGCGCTCACCGTCCGGGGTGAGCCCTGGGGGTCCTCGATCACGACGGCGGCGACCTTCCCTGCGCCGTACTTCACCTCCCGTACGGTCCAGCCGACGCGGAAGTCCACGCCCAGCCCCGTGAGATGGCCGACCCAGGGGTCGATCCACGCCTCGTTGGTCGGGGCGTTGAGGATCCGGTCGAGGGGGCCGTCCGCGCCGCGGCCCAGCGCGTTGAAGACGAAGGCCTCCAAAAGCGTGGCGACCGTGCGGGTGCTGGCCTCCTCGGCCTTGGTCGCGACGATGTTCCTGGTGAGGCCGACGGCCAGGACGCGCTGGTAGTCGTAGCTCATCCGCCCGGCCCGGATGAAGTCCCACCAGGGCGTGCGCTCCCATGCCCCGTCGCGCCGCTCGTCGCAGCTGGTGAGGAAGACCAGGCCGCGGTTGACGAAGTACGCCGTCTCGTGGACGGGGATGCCCAGGGCGGTGTCGAGCAGGGCGGTCAGCGCGCGGCGGACGTCGTCGAGGGTGAGGTCGGCTCCCTGGTGGCCGGGCCAGGGCAGCGGGATGCGCAGGTCCTCGCGCCCGGTGCGGGCGAAGGACATCTCGGGCGGCGCGACGAGGTTGTCCCAGACGCCGTTCGCGTTGCCGGGGAAGGGGATGCGCCGCATCGTGTCCGGCAGGTTGTGGTAGATCCCGGGGATGAAGCGGAAGCCGTGCTCGGCGGGCAGCGGGCGGCGGCCGCCCTTCGCGCTGTCCGGGACGTCCATGCTGCGGGCCTTGCCGCCCAGCGCCCGGCGTTCGTAGACGGTGACCTGGAAGCCGCGTTCGGCGAGTTCGTGGGCCGCGGTGAGCCCGGCGACCCCGCCGCCGAGGACGGCGACCGACTGCCCGGCGGCCGCGCCCGAGCGCTCGGCGCCCTCCGCCGCCGACGCGGCGGTCATTCCCGTAGTGGTCAGCGCTGCCGCTCCGCCGACCGCCGCCGCCCCCGCCATGAACGTCCGTCGTGAGCTGCCTGTGCGGTCCATCCCCGTCCCCCTTACCGCCGGTAACTGTCATGTCCGGCGCAGGAGCATACGGAGATCCCCTCTGACTCGGAAGCCACGCGTGCACTCCTTCGCCCAATGGCTGGAAAATGGAGTCATGTCCCGACGCCCCTCACGCTTCAAGCGCGGCCCCGCGCCCGCGCCCGCCGCCGAGTCGCCCTGCCCCTGCGGCCTGCCCGCCCCCTACGGCGAGTGCTGCGGCCGGTTCCACAGCGGCGAGGCGTCCGCCTCCACCGCCGAGCAGCTGATGCGGTCCCGCTACTGCGCCTTCGCCGCCGGCGACGAGGCGTATCTGCTCCGTACCTGGCACACCGCGACCCGGCCGGAGCGCCTCGAGCTCGACCCCGCGATGCACTGGACCGGCCTGGAGATCCAGGAGACGACGGGCGGCAGCGCCTTCCACTCCACGGGCACGGTCACCTTCCGCGCCCGCTACCGGCACCACGGCAAGCGGGGGGCGCTGCACGAGCGCAGCACCTTCGAGCGGCAGAACGGGCTGTGGGTGTACGTGGACGGGATGTTCGTGGAGTGAGTGTCTGGGCGGGCCGGGCGCGCGGACTGCGCGGATCATGGCCGGCAGCGCGCTCAGCAGAGCGCGCCGACCGTGATTCTCTCCGCCGGTGCCCGTGGGCCGGTTCCTGGGCCGGCAGCCGCTGCGCGATGCGCGCACTGAGGCCCGCAGCCCGGGCGGCCGCATGATCATCGCGCCCGGCGGCCAGGTGTTCTAAGCCCCGGCCGGTGGCCCCCGGCCCGCGGACGGGGCTTGGTCCGCCTCAATCGCCGGCGGGGCTGAGTTTTCAGCGATCCTCGCCACCGGTGCCCGTGGGCCGGGCGGCGGCCAGGTGTTTTCAGCCCCAGGGGGTGGGTTCCGTCCCGCCGGCGGGGCTGAGTTTCAGCCCGTCCGGCGTTTGAGGACACGGCCGAAGGCCGTACGGGGTCTGGGGCGGAGCCCCAGCAAGGTCGCCGCAGACCGCAGGCGGGGCTCAGGACCGCAGGACGGGCGCGGCAGCGCAGACAAGGCCCGGGCCCCAGGACGCTCGGGCCCGGGCAACCGCCTCAGTACGCGGGGCCCGGCTTGATCGTCAGCTTCGGGTTGTACGCCGCCAGCACCTTGTTCGCCCGCGCCAGCACGCTCAGCGCGTACTCCCGGTCCGCCCGGTCCTCGTTGCACAGCGGGCCCCGGAACCGGTTCACCTCGCGCACGGCGCAGTCCGCGTCGATCTCCGCCTGCAGGATGTGGACCGGCATGCACGATCCGATCAGGGCGGCGACGCGATCGGGGATCGGCACGGGGATGAGGGGCGAGGCGGTCACGGCTTAGAGTCCTTCTCTGCTGGTGCTGTCGGACGCCTGGAGGCGGCGGGTGCCTCTCCATGCCTACCGGGCGTGCATCCGGGTTTGACGGCGGGGATGTCTCTGCGCGGCAACCGTTTCCGATCACCCCGTTGATTTCTCGTTACGCGGGAGTAAGTTGCCCTCACGCATAAGTGCTGAGATCCCGTCAACTCCCCACCCGCGCACCGCGAACAGGAGCCGACCATGGGCGTACACAAGGATCTGAAGAGGGCGAGACAGCGCACGGATCTCGCAGGCCGTGCCCCGGTCGAGCTGATCAGGGACGACGGCGTGGTACGAGAAGTGCGCGCTGCGGAAATCGCCCGGCCCCCCGCCTCCGGCAGCACCGCCGACATACCTTACGCGAACGCCGAGCAGTACCCCGCATCGGTGGTCCTGCGCCGCAGGGACCAGCACGGACAGTGGCGGCCCGTCACGGCCGCGGCCTTCGCGCGCGAGGTCACCGACGTGGCGAAAGGCCTGATCGCCAGCGGTCTCGAGCCGGGCGGGCGGGTCGCTGTGATGTCCCGCACACGCTACGAGTGGACCGTGCTCGACTTCGCCGTCTGGGCCGCCGGCGGGCAGAGCGTGCCCGTCTACGCCACCTCCTCCGCCAGTCAGCTCGAGTGGATCCTGCGCGACTCGGGCGCGCGTCGGATCGTGGTCGAGAACGAGGAGCTCGCCCAGGTGGCGGCCGAGGCCTCGCGCAGGCTGCCCGAGCCGCCGCGCGTATGGCAGTTGGACGCCGGGGCGCTCGACGAACTGACCGCTCTGGGGCGGGAGTCGTCCGACGAGGAGACTCTCAAGCGGAGGGCGGCGCTCACTCCCGACACGATCGCCACCGTCTGCTACACCTCGGGCACCACCGGATCGCCCAAGGGCTGCGTCCTCACCCACGCCAATCTGCACGCCGAGGCCGCGAGCATGGTCGAGCTGCTCCACCCCGTGTTCCAGGCCGTCACCGGGCAGCGGGCCTCGACCCTCCTGTTCCTGCCGCTGGCGCACATCATGGGCCGCACGATCCAGATCGCCTGCATGCTCGCGCGGATCGAGCTCGGCCACTGCCCGAGCATCAAGCCGGAGGAACTGCGGCCGGAGCTGCAGGCGTTCAGGCCGACGTTCGTCGTCGGGGTGCCGTACCTCTTCGAGAAGATCCACGACACCGGCCGGGCGACCGCCGAGAAGATCGGCCGCGGGGCCTCCTTCGAGCGGGCCGACACGATCGCCGTGCGGTTCGCGGAGGCGAGGCTCGCCCGCTCCCTCGGCACCGGGCCGGGTCCCGGCCTTGGGTTGACGGCCGCCTGGGCGCTGTACGACCTGCTGGTCTACCGGCGGATCAGGAAGGAGCTCGGCGGGAGGCTGCGGTACGCGATCAGCGGCGGATCGCCGCTGGACCGGCGGCTCAGCCTCTTCTTCTACGCCGCCGGGATCATGGTCTACGAGGGGTACGGCCTCACCGAGACCACCGCGGCCGCGACGATCACCCCGCCCCTGTCGCCGCGGCCGGGCACCGTGGGCCGTCCCGTGCCCGGGACCGCGGTCCGCATCGCCGGGGACTCCGAGGTGCTGATCAAGGGCGGGATCGTGTTCGACTCGTACTGGAACAACCCCGCCGCCACCGCCGCGGTCCTCGACGACGGCTGGTTCGCCACCGGCGACCTCGGCGCCCTGGACGACGAGGGACACCTCACGATCACCGGCCGGAAGAAGGACCTCCTCGTCACCTCCGGCGGCAAGAACGTCTCCCCGGCCGTGCTCGAGGACCGGCTGCGCAGCCGTCCGCCGGTCGGCGCGTGCATCGTCGTCGGCGACGGCCGCCCCTATGTGGCCGCGCTGGTGACGCTGGACCCGCAGGCCGTCGCGCACTGGCTCGCCGTGCGCAAGCGGCCCGCGGACACCCCGCTCGCCGAGCTGTGCGAGGACCCCGCGATGGTCGCCGAGGTGGGCCGCGCGGTCGACTACGCCAACGAGGCGGTCTCGCGCGCCGAGTCGATCCGCCGATTCCGTATCGTCGAGGGGGAGTTCACCGAGGACAACGGCCTGCTCACCCCGTCCTTGAAGGTCAAGCGCCATGCCGTCGCGGCCGCCTACGCCGACCAGATCGCCGCGCTGTACGAGAAGGGGAGCTGAGCGCGCGGCCGTTCAGGGCAGCTGCTCGGTCCGCTCGTGCAGATGGAGGGCGCGCAGCACGCCCTCCGTCGCGAACCGGCCCTCGGGATCGGTGAGCTGGTCGCCGAAGATGGCCTCCAGGCTGCGCAGCCGGTAGCGGACCGTCTGGGGATGCACCGCGAGCAGCGCGCCCATCTGGGCGGCCGTGCCCCGGGTGTCGAACCAGATGCGGAGGGTCTCGATGAGCCGGTCGCGGCGGGTGGGGGTGAGGCCGGCCAGCGGGGCCAGCTCGCGTTCGGCGAGCTGGTCGAGCAGCGCGGGGTCCGCCAGCAGCCAGAGGGTGAGCATATGGTCCGCGCACAGGACCAGGGGGGCGTCGTCGACGACGCCCGCGTCGATGAAGTCGAGGACGCGGCGCGCCCAGCGGATCGAGTCCGCGGCGGTCGCGGTCGGCACGGTCATTCCCACGGCGGCCCGGGTGCCGTTCAACGCCTTCTCCAGCATGTGTCTTCGCTGGGCGTCGAGCGGTCCCGGGATGAGTAAGTGCGGCTGTGGAGTGCTGAGTTCGACCAGGACATCGTTGTCGAGATCCGATCCGGACAACTGCGCGGGCGTGCGCAGGGCGACCAGGGTGACCCGTTCCGGCAGCGGCCAGCCCGTCTGCTCGGACAGCTCGGCGATGGCCGTGCGGGGCACGGGCGGCCCCGCGAGGATCAGATGGAGCAGCCGGCGGCGCAGCGTCTCCTTCTTCTCCACGGAGTGCGACTGCACCTCCAGATAGCCCTCCCTGGTGAGTGCCTCGATCTCGTCGACGTACGCGAACAGGGCGTCGGCGAAGCTGAGCATGAGCGTGGGGGAGAGGTTGTAGCGCCGCCCGATCCGCTTCGCGCGGCGCAGCGCGACCCGCGCGCCCAGCCGGTACGCGCCCTGGAGGGTCTCCAGCGTGCGGCCCTCGTACGCCTCGTACCGTCCGAAGCGGCGGCACATCTCGTCGCGCAGCGGCGAGGGGGCGGACGGGGAGGCGACCTGGTCGACGAAGACGGAGATGTTCTGCTCGACGCCGATCTGGATGGCCTGGCCGTACGGGCCGTTGAGGAGCCGTGCGTACTCGGGGTAGGCGCGGGTGACCTCGATGCCGATCTCCCGGATCAGGCTGGGCAGTTCGGGCCGGATGATCGCGGCGAACTCCTGGGGGAGCGGTCCCAGCGGCTCTCCCGCGTCCGACGGCTGTGTGCTGCGTGAGTTCCTCGACATGCCTTCTTCTCCCCTCGATCTCCGGGCGTCCGGTGGGGGATGGAACGGTGGGGGGAAGCGCTCCCACGGACCGACATGCGTGACGCGTTCGTGGGAGCTGAACATAGACCAGACCAGGCCCCGTGCACAGCGGTTGGGACAGGGCGAGATCCAGCGGGCGGCGACCGGGGCGCTGCCCCGGACCCCGCGCCTCAATCGCCGGCGGGGCTGAATGTGCGCGCCCACGCCCGGGAGACCCAGCGCCTCCGGCGCGGGGCTGAATGTGCCCGGGAAACCCAGCCCGTTGGGGGTCTCCCCCCCCCGGACGAAGTCTGGGGGAGATTGAGGACACGGCCGAAGGTCGTACGGGGCGCAGCCCCCGCGGGCGCGTGGCGCGCCCTGTGGGCGGGTGGGGCGAGAGTGCTCACTTCCGGATAAGAACCCTTCTCGATCTCCTGACGCGGCGACAAGAAAATACCCGCTGGTAGGAACAGTCCAGGAAACTCTGGAACCGCTATTGCGTGGCCGGTTACCCGCTCGTAACGTCACTTCCGCAAGGCGCGCGACCGGGTGGCCGAAAGAATTCGACCCGCGTTCCACGAAGTGAGCCGCAATCGCTTTTCAGCCTGTCGCGGGGAAATCCCCAGCCGGACGAATTCGTCCACGGCCGAAACCGCTGTAGGCGAAGAGCGGTGAATCAGGTACGCCACACCCTTGAAGGGAACTACCCGTGCGAAGAATCGCCAGAGGCACCATGATCGCCACGGCTGCGCTCGCGGCCGCCCTCGGACTCACCGTGACATCGGCTTCCGCCACCTCCCTCGCCACCTGGACCGTGACGCCGGGCGGCGGCTTCACCGCCCTCGCGGTCAACCCCACGCTCAGCGTCCCGGCGGCCACCCTCCAGTGCGCCTCATCCGCCGCGTCCGGCACGCTGGCGACCGGGTCCGGCAACGCCGGCGCGAACATCGGCCAGATCGCCGACCTCTCCTTCGACCAGTGCTCCGTGGCCGGCATCGACTTCGAGGTGACCAGCACCGGCTTCCCGTGGGGCCTCAACGTCTCCGAGGTCAGCGCCTCCGACCCGGACGCGGTGGACGGCTCCATCACCGGCGTCCGGGCGCACATCAGCGGATCGCTGTGCGAGGCGGACTTCACCGGATCGGTGACCGGCTACTACAAGAACGGCACCAAGCAGCTGGTCATCAACGCCGGCACGCTGGTCGCGTCGAACGCGGACTGTCTCGGCCTGATCAACGACGGCGACGCCGCGCTCTTCGAGGCCGCGTACGACGTGACGGGCAATCACACCATCACCAAGGACTGACCCGGCGAACCGGCCCCGGGACCCGCTGCCAGGGCGGGCCGCGGGGCCACCCGGCGGACGAGCAGCCGCGGGGGAGAGGAGACGGCGCCCATGAGGGGGGAGGAGCGATGAACCGCGTCCACGGCGGTCGGCGGCGCTCGGCGCGCGTCGCCGCGCTCGGCGCCGCGGGCCTGGTGGCCGGGCTGCTGGCCGGCCCCGGCTCCGCCGCGCAGGCCCGCGACGTCAGCGTCTTCGTCGCCTACCGGTGTGCGTTCCCCTCCGGAGTCCACGATGTGCGGGCCGACTTCACCGGCGCGTTCCCGGACGCCGGCGCGGTCGACCGGCCCATCCAGCCCGGCGAGACGACGGTGAGGCTGACCGTCCCCCGCGCGGCGCTCGACGGCGCCCTCCCGCAGGGCGCGTCCTCGCTCGCCGCCGACGCGACGCTCACCGCGCACATCGCGCAGAACGGCCGTACGGTGCAGGCGAGCTGGGGCCCGCTCGGCGCCGCCCCCGCTCCCGTGCCCGAGTCCCAGGACCTGGAGCTGGAGCACCGCGGGCCCGTGCCCTCCGTGACCGTGACCAGCCCGGGCGACGTCCGCTTCGCCGCGGGAGACCTCACGCTCGCGCTGCGCCCCGCCGCCGCGGAGGGCGGACAGGACGAGCTGACGCTCCCGCCCGTCGACTGCGAGGTCGCCGAGGGCCCAGACGCCCTGCTCGCGACCGTGCCCGTCCCCGACGACGGCGCCGCCACGCCCTCGCCGGCGCCGCAGCCGTCCGCGTCGAACGGCGAGCCGGGAGAGGGCGACGCCGGCGAGCCGCAGGAGGGCATCGCCGTGGCCCCCACTCCGTCGGGCGCCGCCCCCGGCGACGTCTGCCCCAAGGAGCTGCCCCCCGGAGGGATCGACGAGAGCTTCGTACCGCAGCCGCCGCCCGGCGCCCCCGTCGTCGTCAGCAACCTGGCGGGCCGGCACGGCTGCGCCTACGCGGTCGGATTCGCCAACGTCGCCAAGCTCGGCGGCGCGATGATCGTCAACGATCCCGCGAAGAACCCCCAGCTGATCAATGTGCTGACCACCGTCCGCACGGCACAGCGCCAGCCCTCCAAACCCGGCGGCTACTACTTCCGGATCGACTCCTTCGGGGAACTGCGCCTGGCCGACGCCGAATCCACCTTTCTCACCTTCGGATTCCAGCCGGTGACCGCCAAGGTGGAATTCACCAACGGGCCGCTCACCATCTCGACCGGATCCATCGGCTCGCCTCCGAACAGAGTCAACTTCGCCGTCTCGGGCTTCTATCAGTCGCTGCGCGTCTACGACGTGAAGATCAATGGAACGCCCTTGGACGTAGGCCCCGCCTGCCGTACCGCACGGCCTTTCCGTGTCGTCCTGCACGGAAAGTTCCCCGACTATGTGAACGTCCTCATCGGCGGTCCGATGAGCGGGACCGTGACCATTCCCGAGTTCTCCGGCTGCGGAACGGGCGGCGAGGACCTCGACCAGCTGTTCAGCGCCGCCCTGTCCGGCCCCGGAAACCTCGTCGCCATCAATCAGGGCAATGTCTGCGTCCCCGTGCAGCCGGCCCTGTGCCCACCGAAGATCCCCCGACTTCCCGGACAGGACTGACCCCCCTCCCGGCGGCCTCGCGGCCAGACCCCCGCGGCCGCGAGGCCGCCGCCCCAAAGAAGCTCGTCACTCTCGAAACGCGTTCGCAGCCATTGCGCAGTCATCTGGACTGGGAGGTGAGATGGGAATCGAGGTAGTGGTCGACGGCCTCACCAAATCCTTCGGCAGGCAGAACATCTGGCAGGACGTCACGCTCACCCTCCCGGCCGGAGAGGTCAGCGTCATGCTCGGCCCCTCGGGCACCGGGAAGACCGTGTTCCTCAAGTCGATCATCGGGCTGCTCAAGCCCGAGCGGGGCCGCGTCCTCATCGACGGCGTCGACATGGTCAACAGCCCGGAACGCGATGTCTACGAGACCCGCAAGCTCTTCGGCCTGATGTTCCAGGACGGCGCGCTCTTCGGCTCCATGACGCTCTTCGACAACATCGCCTTCCCGCTGCGCGAGCACACCCGCAAGAAGGAGGCCGAGATCCGGCGCATCGTCATGGAGCGGATGGACATGGTCGGACTCGTCGGCGCCGAGGGAAAACTGCCCGGCGAGATATCCGGCGGCATGCGCAAACGCGCCGGCCTCGCCCGCGCCCTGGTCCTCGACCCCCAGATCATCCTCTGCGACGAGCCCGACTCCGGCCTCGACCCCGTCCGCACCGCCTATCTGTCCCAGCTGCTCATCGACCTCAACGCGCAGATCGACGCGACCATGCTGATCGTCACCCACAATCTCGACATCGCGGCCACCGTCCCCGACAACATGGGCATGCTCTTCTGCCGCAACCTCGTCGCCTTCGGGCCGCGCGAGGTGCTGCTCACCAGCGAGGAGCCGGTCGTCGCGCAGTTCCTGGGCGGCCGGCGCGAAGGCCCCATCGGGATGTCGGAGGAGAAGGACGCGGCGACCCTCGCACGGGAGCAGCGCAGCGGCGCCGGCGCGCACCCGGACGGGCCGCGCCCCCTCGTCCCCCAGCTGGAGCCGTCGCCCGGCCTGCCCGTGCGCCAGGCCGTGCTGCGCCGCAGGGAGCGCGTGCTCGCGATGCTGGCGCAGCTGCCCGAGGCCGCCCGCACGGCTATCCTGGCCAGCTACGCGCCCGCCGGCGGCGGGGCCGCCCCATGAGCGCGCAGCTGCCCGTGCGGCCGTCCTCTCCGGGCGAGCCGCACCGCCCCCCGGCCCCGGCGCCCGAGCCGCCCAGGCCGCCCCTCAAGGCGCTCGCCCCGCTGCGGGAGACCGGGAGGCTCTTCGCGCTCGCCGTCGCCGTAACTCGGGCGATCTTCCGCAGGCCCTTCCAGCTGCGGGAGTTCATCGAGCAGTTCTGGTTCGTCGCCAGCGTCACCATCCTGCCCGCCGCCCTGGTCTCGATCCCCTTCGGCGCGGTCATCGCCCTCCAGGTCGGCTCGCTCACCCAGCAGCTCGGCGCCCAGTCCTTCACCGGCGGCGCCAGCGTCCTCGCCGTCGTCCAGCAGGCCAGCCCGCTGATCGTCGCCCTGCTGATCGCCGGCGCGGGCGGCGCCGCGATCTGCGCCGACCTCGGCTCCCGCACCATCCGCGAGGAGCTGGACGCGATGGAGGTCATGGGCGTCTCGCCGATCCAGCGGCTGGTCGTGCCCCGGGTGCTGGCGACCATGCTCGTCGCCGTGCTCCTCAACGGCATGGTCTCCGTCGTCGGCACCCTCGGCGGCTACTTCTTCAACGTGATCATGCAGGGCGGCACCCCCGGCGCGTACCTCGCCAGCTTCTCCGCCCTCGCCCAGCTGCCCGACCTCTACATCAGCGAGCTCAAGGCGCTGGTCTTCGGCTTCATCGCGGGCATCGTGGCCGCCTACCGGGGCCTGAACCCGCGCGGCGGCCCCAAGGGCGTCGGCGACGCGGTCAACCAGTCCGTCGTCATCACGTTCATGCTGCTGTTCTTCGTGAACATGGTCCTCACGGCGATCTATCTCCAGGTCGTCCCCGCGAAGGGGGGCTGAGCGATGCCGATGCTCGGCTGGCTGGACCGCTCGGGCGACCAGCTCGTCTTCTACGTACGCGCGTTGATCTGGATCCCCAAGACCCTGCGCCGCTACCTCAAGGAGGTCCAGCGCCTGCTCGCCGAGGTCGCCTTCGGCAGCGGGGGCCTCGGCGTCGTCGGCGGCACCGTCGGCGTGATGATCGCGATGACCCTGTTCACCGGGACCGTGGTCGGCCTCCAGGGATACGCCGCCCTCAACCAGATCGGCACCTCCGCCTTCACCGGGTTCGTCTCCGCGTACTTCAACACCCGGGAGATCGCCCCGCTGGTGGCCGGACTCGCCCTCTCCGCCACCGTCGGCGCCGGCTTCACCGCACAGCTCGGCGCGATGCGCATCAACGAGGAGGTCGACGCGCTCGAGGCGATGGGCGTGCGCTCCATGCCGTACCTCGTCACCACCCGCATCATCGCCGGGGTCGTCGCGATCATCCCGCTGTACGCGATCGGCCTGCTCAGCTCGTACGTCGCCTCCCGCTGGATCACCGTGGTCTTCAACGGCCAGTCCGCAGGCACCTACGACCACTACTTCCGACTCTTCCTCTCCCCGGACGACGTGCTGCTCTCCATGCTCAAGGTGCTGGTCTTCAGCGTGATGGTGATCCTGGCGCACTGCTACTACGGCTTCCGGGCGAGCGGCGGCCCGGCCGGGGTGGGCGTGGCCGTGGGGCGCTCCGTACGCAACGCCATCGTGCTGATCAGCGTCACCGACTTCTTCCTCTCGCTCGCGATCTGGGGCGCGACCACGACGGTGAAGGTGGCGGGATGAAGGCGACCACCGTGCGCAGACGCCTGGCCGGCGTCGCCTTCCTGCTCGTGCCCGCCCTGCTGGTGCGGCTGTCGGTGGCGGTGTACGACAAGGAGTTCGCCGACGACGCCACGGTCACCGTCCTCGCGGGCGCGGCCGGCAACGAGATGCACCCGCACGCCGAGGTGAAGCTCCGCGGAGTGGTGATCGGCGAGGTCCGCGACATCCGCGCCGACGGCTCGGGCGCGCGGCTCACCCTCGCCGTCCAGCCGGACCAGCTGCGCCGGGTGCCGGCCGACGTACGGGCCCAGATGCTGCCGACCACGCTGTTCGGCGAACGGTTCGTGGCGCTCGTGCCGCCCGCCCGCACCGCCTCGCAGCGCACCCTGAAGGCCGGCGACACCATCCCCCAGGACCGCTCCAGCAACGCGATCGAGCTGGAGCAGGTGCTCGACAACGTGCTGCCGCTGCTCACCGCCGTGCAGCCGCACAAGCTCTCCGCCACCCTGACCGCCGTCTCCCAGGCCCTCGAAGGGCGCGGCGACCAGCTCGGCCGAACGCTCCTGACCCTCGACGCGCATCTGAAGAAGCTCAACCCCCAACTGCCCGTCCTCAACCGGGACATCGCCCAGCTCGTCAAGGTCAGCCATCTCTACGCGGACGCCGCGCCGGACGTGCTGAGGGCGCTCACCGACTTCTCCGTCACCAGCGGCACCATCGCCGACCAGCACGCCGAGCTCGCGGGCCTCTACGGCGCGACGACCGCCTCGGCCCAGGACCTCACCGCCTTCCTGCGGCACAACCGCGGCAACCTCGTGCGGCTCGCCTCGGTCAGCCGCCCCACCCTCGAGCTGCTCGCGCGGTACTCGCCCTCCTTCCCCTGCACCCTGCGCACCCTCGCCGGCTTCGTGCCCGCGATGGACAAGGCGCTCGGCAAGGGCGGCGACGAGCCAGGACTCCATGTGAACGTGACGGCCGTCCCCTCCCTCGGCAGGTACCTGCCCGGCAAGGACGCCCCCGTCTACGCGCCGGGCGGCGGGCCGCACTGCTACTCCGTGCCGTACACGGCAAGGCCCGCCCCCGCCGCCGCGGCAGCCGCCGACGAGAGCCTCGGCCTGCCCAACTCCCCCGAGGAGAACCAGCTCGTCAACGAACTGCTCGCGCCCGAGCTGCGCACGTCGCCCCAGGAGCTGCCCGACTGGAGCACCGTGCTGACGGGCCCGGTCTTCCGCGGAGCGGAGGTGAGGCTGAGATGAGCGCAGGCACTCCGGGGCGCCGCGGCATCCTGGGACCGCTGCTGAAGTCGATCGCCTTCATCGTGGCGACGGTCCTGGCCACCACCGTGCTGGCGTTCTCCATCGCCGACACGGGCGTCGGCGACACCTCCCCGTACAAGGCCCGCTTCCTGGACGCCACCGGTCTGATCGAGGGCGACAGCGTAAGGATCGCCGGCGTCAAGGTCGGCCAGGTCGATTCGGTGAGAGTGGCCGACCGGCGGGTCGCCGAGGTCTCCTTCAGCGTTCAGAAGGGGCGCCGGCTGCCCGCGTCGGTGACCGCGTCCATCAAGTACCTGAACATGGTCGGCCAGCGCTACATCGACCTCGACCAGGGCGCGGGACCGGTCGGACGGCACTTCGCCGCCGGAGACGTCATCCCGCTGGAGCGCACTGCCCCCGCTCTCGACCTCACCCAGCTCTTCAACGGCTTCCAGCCCCTGTTCGAGGGGCTGTCGCCGAACGAGATCAACGATCTGGCCGGCTCCATCGTCCAGGTCCTCCAGGGCGAGGGCGGCACCGTCGACAGCCTGATCGGGCACATCGGCTCGCTGACCCACACGATCGCGGCCAAGGACCGGGTGATCGGCGAGGTCGTCAAGAACCTCAACACCGTCCTCAAGACCGTCAACGACCGCGAGGCCGGATTCGACGACCTGGTCGACACCCTGCAGAAGCTGGTCACCGGCTTCTCCGGGGACCGCAGGCCCCTCGGCGAGGCCGTCGCCGCCATGGGGTCCCTGACCACGGTCACCGCCGACCTCCTCGAGGACGGCCGCGCGCCGCTGAAGAAGGACATCGCCGAACTCGGCCGGCTCTCCCAGCGCCTGGGCGACAACACCCCGGCCGTCGAGTCCTTCCTGCGCAAGACCCCCGCCAAGATGCGGGCGATCAGCCGGATCGCCTCGTACGGGTCATGGCTCAACCTCTATCTCTGCGAGGCGAAGGTGAAGGGCGTCGCCACCTGGGACGGCAGCGAGCCGCCGACCGGCATCGGCATCACCGAGTCGAGGTGTCTGGGATGACGACGAACAGACTCCGCCCGAGCCGGCCGCGCCGCCTGCGCCTCGGCCCGATCAAGCCTGTACGGGAGCGCAGTCCGGTCGCCGTCGGCGTGGTCGGCCTCCTCGTCCTCACGCTGCTGGCCCTCGCCGCCTACCGGGCGGACTCCCTGCCGTATCTCGGCGGCGGGACCGTGTACACCGCCGACTTCACCGAGGCCGCCGGACTGGACGCGGGCGACGAGGTGCGCATCGCCGGAGTGAAGGTCGGGGAGGTCACCGAAGTCGGACTCGACGGCGCCAAGGCGAAGGTCGCCTTCAGGGTGAAGGACGCCTGGATCGGCGACGCCAGCACCGCGGCCATCGCCATAAAGACGCTGCTGGGCGAGAAGTACCTGGCCGTCGACCCGCTGGGGACCCGCAGCCAGGTCCCCGGCGAGCGGATCCCGGCCGGCCGCACCACCTCGCCGTACGACGTCACCCAGGCCTTCAACGGCCTCGGCGAGACCATCGGGAAGATCGACACCGACCAGCTCGCCCAGAGCTTCGAGACGATCTCCGCCGCCTTCGAGAACTCCCCGCCCCACGTCCGCAGCGCCGCGACCGGGCTCTCCGCGCTCTCCAGGACCGTCTCCCAGCGCGACGCACAGCTCGCCGAGCTGCTGAAGGGCAGCAAGCGGCTCAGCAAGACCCTCGCCGGGAAGAAGAGCAGCTTCGAGACGCTGCTGGAGGACGGCAGCCTGCTCCTCGGCGAGATCCAGGCCCGGCGCGACGCCATCCATCTGCTGCTCACCGGGACCAAGGACCTGGGCAGGCAGCTCAGCGGCGTCGTGGAGGACAACAAGGAGCAGCTGAAGCCCACCTTGGACGCGCTGAGCAAGGTGACCGCCGTGCTCCTGAAGAACCGCACGAGCCTCGACCAGACGCTCGCGCTGGCCGGGCCGTACTACCGGCTCGTCGGCAACACCCTCGGCAGCGGGCGCTGGTTCGACAGCTATGTCTGCGGGCTCGTGCCCCGGCACTATCTGCCCGCCGGCACGCCCCCGACGACCGGGTGCATGCCGCCCAAGCCGCAGAACAAGCCCCAGGGCGAGTCCCAGAGCAAGCGTCAGAGCGAGTCCCGGAGCACGCCTCGACCCGAGCCCAAGACCGGGGGCGGACCCTCATGAACCGCAAGCGGATCACCGGAATCTGCGCCGGACTCGCGGTCGTCGCCGTCGCCGCCGGCTCAGGGGTCATGGCCCTGGAGCAGTCCGAGTCCACCCGTATCACCGCCTACTTCGACCGCGCGACCGGCGTCTACGAGGGCTCCGACCTGCGGGTCCTGGGCGTCAAGGTGGGCGTCGTCGACAGCGTGCGGCCCCAGGGCGACCAGGTGGAGGCGGTCCTGCTGCTCGACGAGGACGTGCCCGTGCCGGCGAACGCGCACGCCGTCGTCGTCGCCCCCAGCGTCGTCGCCGACCGCTACATCCAGCTCGCCCCCGCCTACACCGGCGGCGAACGGATCGAGGACGGGGCCGTGCTGCCCGCCGACCGCAACGCGATGCCCCTCGAAGTCGACCAGCTCTACGCGTCGATCACCGAGCTGAGCCAGGCGCTGGGGCCCGAGGGCGCGAACGCCGAGGGCGCGCTGAGCGGGCTCCTCGACACCGGGGCCGCGAACCTCAAGGGCAACGGCAAGGCGATCGGCGACTCCATCGAGCAGTTCTCCAAGGCGGCCAAGACCCTCGACGGCCGCAGCGGCGACCTCTTCGCCACCCTCGAGTACCTCCAGTCCTTCACCGCGATGCTCAAGAAGAACGACGGCACAGTCGCCCGCGCCGAGCAGCAGCTGGCCGCCGTCACCGGCTTCCTGGCCGAGGACAAGGAGAACCTGGGCGCGGCCCTCAAGGAGCTCGGCACCGCGCTCGGCAAGGTGAAGGGCTTCATCCGGGACAACCGCGGCAGCCTGAAGGAGAACGTCGACGCGCTCGTCCCGCTCACCCAGACCCTGGTGGACCAGCGGGCCTCGCTGGCCGAGGCGATGGACACCGCGCCGCTCGCCGCGGGCAACGCGCTCAACGCGTACGACCCCGTGCACCGCACCCTCAACGGCCGCGCCTCCGTCAACGAGCTGAGCTACGGCCCCGAGATCGTCGTACCGCCCGACATCGGCTCGCTCGACGGCCTCGCGCCGGTCGGCGAGGCCCGCAGACGAGCGCTGCCCGTCCTGCCGCTGCCGCCCGTCGGAACGGTCTACGGCACCCCGCAGAAGGGGGCGTCCCGTTGAGAGGCCCACGCCCCAAGGCAGCCGCGGCGCTCGCGCTGAGCCTCGCACTCGCCGTCGCGAGCGCCGGCTGCTCGCTGCCCGAGGTCTCCGGCATCGAGGCGCTGCCGCTGCCCGGCGGCGCCGACCTCGGCGACCGTCCCTACGACGTCACCGCGGAGTTCGCCGACGTCCTCAGCCTGGTCCCGCAGTCGGCGGTCAAGGTCAACGACGTCTCCGTCGGCCGCGTCACCAAGATCGCCCTCGGCCCCGACGGCTGGTCGGCGATCGTCCATATGCGCGTCAACGGGGACGTGAGGCTCCCGGCCGACGCCCTCGCCCGCCTCGAACAGTCCAGCCTGCTCGGCGAGAAGTACATCCAGCTCTCCCCGCCCGCCGGGAACCGGCCCGCCGCGGGCGCGCTCACCGACGGCGCGGCCATCCCGATGTCCCGCACCAACCGCAACCCCGAGGTCGAAGAGGTCTTCGGCGCGCTGTCCCTGCTGCTCAACGGCGGCGGCGTACAGCAGATCAAGACCATCGCCGCCGAGCTCAACAAGGCGATCGGCGGCCGCGAGCCGCGGGTGCGGTCCGTGCTGCGGCGCATGGACACGCTCGTCGCCAGCCTCGACGCGAACAAGGCGGACATCACCGCGGCCCTCGACGGCGTCAACCGGCTCGCCGCCGTCCTCGCCACCCGCAAGCAGGAGGTCGGGCAGGTCCTCACCGGGCTCAGCCCCGGCCTGAAGGTGCTGGAGCGGCAGCGCGGCTCGCTGCTGACGATGCTCCGCGCGCTGAGCACGCTCTCCACGGTCGCCGTCGACACCGTCGAGAAGAGCAAGGACGACACGATCGCCGACCTCAAGGCCCTCGCCCCGACGCTGAAGGCGCTGGCCGACTCGGGGCAGGCGCTGCCCGACTCGCTCCAGGTGCTGCTCACCTACCCGTTCACCGACGAGGTGCTGCGCGGGGTGAAGGGCGACTACCTCAACGTCTACCTCGACGTCACGGCCGCGCCCGGCACGACGATCATCCCGGAGTACAAGCCGCCGAAGGACCGGCCCGCCGCGTCGCGGGCGGCGGGCTCGGGCGGCTCGCGGCCGGCGCCGCTGCCCCTGCCCTCGGTCACCGGGTCCACCGAAGGGAGTGGCTGATGCTCACCCTCGCCACCCACCTCAAGAACATCGCCTTCCTCGTCGTCGGCGTGCTCGTACTGGGCTACGTCGGAATCCGCTACGCCGACCTCGGCCGCTACGTCGGCCTGCGGGACTACTACACCGTCCGCGTCCAGCTCCCGCAGACCGGCGGCCTGTTCACCCACTCCGACGTCACCTACCGGGGAGTGTCGGTCGGCCGCGTCGGCCCCATCGAGCTGACCGACCGGGGAGTGGAGGCCGAGCTGCGCATCAAGGACTCCGCGCCCCCCATCCCCGCCGACCTGCAAGCGGTCGTCGCCAGCCTCTCCGCCGTCGGCGAGCAGTACATCGACCTGCGGCCGGCCGGCCGGAGCGGGCCGTATCTGCGCGACGGCTCGGTGATCGCGCAGTCCGACACCACGGTCCCCGCCCCCGTCACCGACGTGCTCGCGAGCGTCGACCGACTGGCCTCCTCCGTCGATCCGCAGTCGCTGCGGACGGTCGTCGACGAGTTCGGCGCCGCCCTCACCGGACGCGGCGACGACCTCCAGGTGCTCCTGGACCACGGCGACGCCTTCGTACGCGCCGCCGACGAGGCCCTGCCCGTCAACACCCGGCTGATGATCGACGCCGAACGGGTGCTGCGCACCCAGGCCGAGCAGAGCCAGGCCCTCACGTCCTTCGCCGGCGGCGCGAAGGAGCTCGCCGCGCAGCTCAAGGGCTCCGACGCCGATCTGCGCCGGCTCATCGCCGCGGCCCCGGACGCGGCCGGCCAGATCAGCGCCCTGCTGCGGGACCTCGAACCCGGCCTGGGCGTCGTGGTCGCCAATCTGCTGACCACCTCCGAGGTCGCCGTGACCCGGCAGCGCGGCGTCGAGGAGCTGCTGGTCAAGCTCCCCGCCGTCGCCGCCGCGGGCTCGACCGCCGTGACGGACAAGGGAGCGAGCTTCGGCATGTCGGTGACCTTCTTCGAACCGCTGCCCTGCACCGACGGATACGGCGCCACCGTCTACCGCAACGGCCTCGACACCGCCCCCGCCTCCGGCCTCAACACCAAGGCCCGCTGCGCCTCGTCCCCCGCCGACGGCGTCAACGTCCGCGGCAGCGCCCACGCGCCCCGCGGCGGCCCGGTCCCGGACCCGGCGCGGCCCGGCGCCCCGCTGCTGGGCGCCGAGAAGGACAGCCGGCTCCCCGGCGCGCTGGGCCTGCCCGCCGTCCAGGACGCTCCCGCCCATCTCGCCCGGCTGCTGGGCCTGGAGGCCGGCGATGAGTAGGAGAGCGGGTGGGCGCGCGGGCGCCGCGTGGACCGCCGTCGTGCTCGCCGTGCTGTTCTGCGCCGTCGCCGGATGGTCCTACGGGCAGGCCAGGAGCGACGACTCGCTGGCGTACGCGGCCTCCCGCGACCGCGTCCTCGCGGACGGCAAGGCCCATATCGCCCGGCTCGCCAGCTTCGACGCCAAGGACCCGGGCGGCGGGCTGCGGCAGTGGCTCGACGCCTCGACCGGGCCGCTGCACGAGGAGTTGAAGCGGACCAAGGCCAAGACCGGGACGACAGCGCGGGCTTCCGTCACCGACGCGGCCCTCACCGCGCTCGACACCCGGGCCGGGACGGCCGAACTGATCGCGACGGTACGGGTCGAGGTCAGCGCGGGCGGCGGCAGGCAGGCGAGCGCCGACCGCAAACGCCTCGAGGCCACCCTCGCGCGCACCCCGGACGGCTGGAAGGTCCAGGCGCTGAGCGCGGTCCCGGTGGGCGGGTCGTGAGGGGCCGTGCCGAGGCGGGCCGGCGCAGCTGTGAACGGATGGAGAGGACGGCCAGAATGAGCACCAGCGAGGGCGTCAAGGCCGTCATACCGGCCCCGCGCACATCGCCCGAGAACGACCCGCCCCAGCGGGCCGGTCCGCCGCGCGCGCCCCGGTGGCTCACCGCGGTCGCCGCGACGGCCGTACTCGTCCTGCTCGGGGGCGGTGCCGGACTGCTGCTGAGGGCCGGTCAGCTGAGCGGCTCGCCCGCCGCCGAGAACCGGGCGCTGACCGACACGGAGGCCACCGCCCGGGTGATCGGCGACGTCGGCGGGGCGCTCACCGAGGTGTTCTCGTACCGGCCGGACAACACGGCGGCGACCCGCCTCGCGGCGCGCGAGCTGCTCGCGGGCAAGGCGGCACGGCAGTACGGCGAGCTGTTCGGGCAGGTCGAGAAGCGGGCGGCGGAGCAGCGGCTGACGCTCACCACCCATGTCGTACGAGCCGGGGTGACCCGGCTGTCCGGGCGCAGCGCGCGGCTGCTGGTCTTCCTGGACCAGGTGGCCGAGCGCCGGGGCAAGCCGCCCGCCACCGCCGCCGCCCAGCTGACGGTCGCAGCCGAGCTGACCGACGGGCGCTGGCAGATCGTCGACATCACAGCCCGGTAGAGCCGACACAGGAGAGGGCCGGTCCATGGCAGCGCGTATGACGAGGAATCCCCTGACGGCGGCGGCCGTCGCGCTGGCCGTCGCGGCGGCCGGCTGCGCGGGGTGGGGCGGCTGGTCCTGGTACGAGGCGGCGCACGACGACGCGGCGGCGTACGCGGACGAGCGGGATGCCGCGCTGGCCGCGGGCGAGCAGGCGGTGCAGAACATGAACACCCTCGACCACCGCGATCTGCGGCGCGGCCTGGACGCCTGGGAGGACTCGGCCACCGGCGATCTGCGCAGACAACTCGTCGACGGGCGAAGGGAGTTCGTGAAGCAGATCCAGCAGGCCAAGACCGTGACCAGCGCCGAGGTGCTCTCGGGCGCGGTGACCGAGCTGGACGCGAGGGCGGGCAGGGCCGGCGTGATGGTGGCCCTGCGGATCGAGGTGACCGCGCCGAAGGGCAAGCCGGTGCGCAAGGAGAGCCGGATGCTCGGCGAGCTCACCCGTACGCCCGAGGGCTGGAAGCTCAGCGCACTGGGCCAGGCGCCGGTCGGCGACACCGCGAGCGAGTGACGAGCGAGAGGACCCGCGCATATGTCGACGACCCGTCATCTCATCAACAACCGCCGCAGGCGGCTGGCGACCGCGGCCCAGGCGGCTCCCGCGCAGGTCGCCGAGCCGCAGCAGGGGACCCGGAAGCAGACTCCCCGGCCCGCGGGGGAGGGGCGGCGACCGGACCGGCCGGACGGCGGCTCGTCCGGGGAGCCGTCCGGGAATCCGCCCCGCCGCAGCGTCCGGCTGCCCGCCGTCCTGTGCGTGCTGACCGTCCTGCTCGGCGGATTCGCCGCGTACGCCGGCGCCCAGGCGTCCGCGCTGCGCGAGGCGCCCGCCGCCCGCAACGCCGCCCTCACGGACATCGCCCGCACCAGCGAGGTCAAGGGCCAGATCGCCAAGGCGGTCGAGGCGGTCTTCAGCTACGACTTCGCCGACCCCGGCGCGCTCGACCGGGCCGTGACGGCGCATCTGACCGGCAAGGCGGCCAAGCAGCACGGCGAGCTGCTCGCCGCGGTGCGGGGGCAGGGACCCGAGCAGAAGCTGGTGCTCACCACGACCGTGACCGAGAGCGGCGTCGAGCTGATCGACGGCGACCGGGCGCGCATGCTCGTCTTCGCCGACCAGAGCAGTACGCGCACGGCGGCCAAGGACGAGACGACGTACGCGGGCGCCATGCTGGCCGTCGACGCGGTACGGGCGGACGGAACCTGGCGCATCGCCGCGATCGACACCCTCGGGGCCGGCTCATGAGGCCGCCCCGCGTGCGGCTGCGCAGGGGCCTCGCCCAGGCAGCGGCGGCGGTGGCGGCGATGGCCGCGCTCACGGCGTCGCAGGCCCCGGGCCTGGTAACCGGCCAGCCCGTGCGCCACGGCGCCCCGGCCGGGCACGAGGAGCAGGCGGCGCCGGCCGACGACGACTCGTACCACACCGAGCTCCCGCCGCTGCGCCCCTCGACGGCGACCGGCCCGGCCCGCCCCGGCACAGCCCCTCAGGTCGCCCGTGTCTGGGCGGAGTCGGGCATCCCGGCGACGGTCCTTACCGCGTACCGCAGGGCGCAGGCGCGGGTCGCGCGCACCGACCCCGGCTGCCGGCTGTCGTGGCAGCTGCTCGCCGCGATCGGCAGGGTGGAGTCGGGCCAGGCGCGCGGCGGCCGGGTGGACGCCCACGGCGCCACGCTCGCGCCGATCCTCGGGCCGGTCCTCGACGGCGTCGGCTTCGCGCACATCGCGGACACCGACGACGGCGCGTGGGACGGCGACACGAGGTACGACCGGGCGGTCGGCCCCATGCAGTTCATCCCCTCGACCTGGGCGCGGTGGGGACAGGACGGAAACGGCGACGGACGCGCCGATCCCCACAACGTCTACGACGCCGCGCTCGCCGCCGGACGCTATCTCTGCGCGGGCGAGCGGAATCTGGCCGTCCAGGCCGATCTGGACCGGGCGATCCTCAGCTACAACCATTCGGAGCAGTATCTGCGCACGGTCCTGGCCTGGCTGGAGTTCTACCGCAAGGGGACCCATCCGGTGCCGGACAGCACGGGCGTCCTGCCCGCGAGCCCCGGCGCGGGCGGCACGACGCCGGCGACCCGTCCGGTGGGCGGCGGGGGAGACATCGTCGTCGGGCCTGCCCCGTCCGCCTCCCCGAGCGGCAGGCCCAGCCCCTCGCCCGGCGGATCGCCCTCGCCCTCCCCCTCGCCGTCTCCTTCGCCCTCGCCGAGCGACGGGCCGGGGCCGAGCCCGGGCCCCAGCGGGGATCCCAGCCCCTCCCCGGACCCGAGCCCCTCGGATCCTGGCCCGTCCGAGCCGGTCCCCTCCGGCTCGCCCTGCCCCTCGCCGTCTCCCGACCCCTCGCCCTCCGACCCGCCGTCCGGCGACCCGTCGCCGTCTCCCGGCGCCAGCCCGAGCGAGGGGCCGTGCTCACCCGGCGGGAGCTGAGAAGACCTCGGACAGGTCGTACCGCACCGGCTCCTCCAGCTGGGTGTACGTGCAGCTCTGCGGGGTGCGGTCGGGCCGCCAGCGGCGGAACTGCGCGGTGTGGCGGAAGCGGTCGCCCTCCATATGGTCGTAGGCGACCTCCACCACCCGCTCCGGCCGCAGCGCCACCCACGACAGGTCCTTCTTGCCCGACCAGCGGCTCGGCGCGCCCGGCAGTCGGGAGCTCGCGTGGGCGGCCTCGTCCGCCCACGCGGCCCAGGGGTGTCCGTCGGGCGGGTCCATGCGCAGCGGCGCCAGCTCCTCGACCAGCTCCTCGCGCCGCTTCATGGAGAACGCGGCGCAGACGCCGACGTGCTGGAGCCGGCCCTGGTCGTCGTAGAGGCCTAGCAGGAGCGAGCCGACGATCGGACCGCTCTTGTGGAAGCGGTAGCCGGCGACGACCGCGTCCGCCGTGCGCTCGTGCTTGATCTTGTACATCAGCCGGGCGTCCGGGCGGTACGGCAGGTCCAGCGGCTTGGCGATGATCCCGTCGAGCCCCGCCCCCTCGTACTGCTCGAACCACTCCTTGGCCAGCTCGACGTCGGTGGTCGCGGGCGCGAGGTGGACGGGCGGGCGCGCGGCGGCGAGCGCGTCGGCGAGCGCGGTCCGGCGCTCGGCGAGAGGGGTGTCGAGCAGGGCCTCGTCGCCGAGGGCGAGCAGGTCGAAGGCGACGAAGCTGGACGGCGTCTGCTCGGCGAGCATGTTCACCCGTGACTCGGCCGGGTGAATGCGCTCGGTGAGCCGGTCGAAGTCCAGGCGTCCTTCGTGGACGATCACGATCTCGCCGTCGACCACGCACCGGCCGGGCAGCGCGGCCGCCAGGTCGGCGACCAGCTCGGGGAAGTAGCGGGTGAGCGGCTTGCCGGTACGGCTGCCGATGACGACCTCGTCGCCGTCGCGGTGGACGATCGCCCGGAAGCCGTCCCACTTGGCCTCGTACTGCATGCCCGGCGGGATCTTCTTCACGGCCTTGGCGAGCATCGGCTTCACGGGCGGCATCACGGGAAGATCCATGCATTGATTCTGCCCGATATGCGACTTATCTGCGCTCGGCCTACGGTGGCCCCCATGGGCGCAGCGGTGGAACTGGAGGTCGGCGGGCGGACCGTACGGCTGTCCAATCCGGACAAGGTCTACTTTCCCGAGCGGGGCTTCACCAAGCTGGACGTGGCCCAGTACTACCTGTCCGTCGGGGACGGGATCACCCGCGCCCTGCGCGACCGCCCGACCACGCTCGAACGCTATCCGGACGGAGTCGACGGCGAGTCCTTCTTCCAGAAGCGCGTGCCCAAGTACCTCCCCGACTGGATTCCCACCGCCCATATCTCCTTCCCCAGCGGGCGCACCGCCGACGAGATGCGCCCCACCGAGGTGGCCGCCGTGATCTGGGCGGCCAACCTCGGCACGCTGACCTTCCACCCCTGGCCGGTCCGCGGGGACGCCGTCGACCACCCCGACGAGCTCCGCATCGACCTCGACCCGCAGCCCGGCACCGACTTCAAGGACGCCGTGCGGGCCGCGCACGAACTACGCGCCGTCCTTGAGGAGCACGGTCTGCGCGGCTGGCCCAAGACGTCGGGCGGGCGCGGCCTGCACGTCTTCGTCCCCATCGAGCCGCGCTGGACCTTCACGGGCGTACGCCGCTCGGCCATCGCCGTCGGCCGCGAACTGGAGCGGCGGATGGAGGGCAAGGTCACCACCGCCTGGTGGAAGGAGGAGCGCGGCGAGCGGATCTTCGTCGACTACAACCAGACCGCCCGCGACCGCACCATCGCCTCCGCCTACTCCGTGCGCCCCAAGCCGCACGCCCCCGTCTCGGCGCCGCTGCGCTGGGAAGAGCTCGACGACGTCTCGCCGTTCGACTTCGACCTCGCCACCATGCCCGTCCGCTTCGCCGAAGTGGGCGATCTGCACGCCGACATGGACGAGCACGCCTTCTCCCTGGATAGCCTGCTGGAGCTCTCCCGCAAGGACGAGCGCGACCACGGCCTGGCCGATCTGCCGTACCCGCCGGACTATCCGAAGATGCCGGGAGAGCCCAAGCGCGTCCAGCCCAGCCGCGCGAAGAAGCCCAAGGACGAGCCGGGCGACTGAGGAAGCCCCTTGTGGTGCGTCTTGTGGCGCGGCCCGTCCTCGGCCGGTCTCATGCCTGCCGCGCGGACCGTGCGACGTCGGCGAGGTAGTCGGCCAGCGTCCTGCGCGGCGCCCAGCCCCGGTCCAGGGCGCGGGTCACGTCCAGGACGACCGTGTGGGCGAGCTGGTCCACCGCGTACCGGCTCAGCGCGGGCTCCGTGCCCCGGCGCCGCGCCATGGCCTCGGCGGCGCGGGCCGCCGCGTGGGCGGCTCCCAGCGGCAGACGCAGGATCCGCGCATGGATCCCGTGGGCGCGCAGGACGTCGCCGACGGCGGCGTCGCGGCTGTACGGCGCCGGGTCGGCGATGTTGTACGCGCCCGCCGGCCAGTCGGCCGCCGCCAGACAGGCCTCGGCCAGGCTCTCCACGGCGGTGAGGCTGAGCCGCACGTCCGGCCCCGGCAGGGCGAGCACGCCGGCCCGGACCCGGGAGAGCAGGCGGGGCAGGAGCTGGGTGTCGCCGGGCCCGTAGACGGCGCGCGGACGCAGCACGACGGCGCCCGCGGCGAGGGCGAGCGCCTCGCCCTCCGTCTTGCTGCGGCCATACGCGTTGAGATGCCCGGCGCGCGGGTGGTCCTCGCGGACCAGATCGCGGCTCGGGCGCGGGTCGTAGACGCTGGCGCTGCTCACCCAGACCACCGGACGGGAGGCGGCGGCCTCGAGCAGCCGGGCCGTGCCGTCCACGTTGACCGCCCGCATCTCGGCCTCCGCCGGCGAGCCGGGGGCCGGATCGCCGACCGCGGCCGCGCAGTGCACGACGAGGTCGACGCCGGACAGGTCGGGCGCCTCCCGCGCGGCGTCCCAGAAACGGAACGCGCCCGACGGCCCGGGCCTGCGCCCCAGGCACACCAGCTCGGCGCCGCGAGCCGCCGCGGCCCGTGCGACATGCCCGCCGCAGAAGCCGCTCGCGCCGGTCACGGCGATCCGCACCGACGGCAGGGCGCCGGACCGGGGCGGTGTACGGGCGGTCATCGGCACTGCTCTAGGCGCTGCTCCCCGGCCGACGAGCCGCCGGCCGCCGCCTGCCACAGGGCGGCCGGGCTCGCGCGCACGGTCAGCGTTCGCCAGCCGGGCAGCGCGGCCCCGCGGTCGACCCGTGCCCGCACCACGACCGGCCGGTACGGCGCCAACGCCTCCAGCGCGTCGGCGAGCTGGACCCGGGCGAGCCTGGCCCCCGGGCAGCTGTGCGAGCCCGCGCCGAACACCAGGTGCGCCACGGCGGGGGCGGCGGGGCGCAGCGCGTCGGGGGCGTCGCGGTGCGCTCCCACGGCATGACGGGCGATCAGCAGCAGACGGTCGCCGGAGCGCACCGGGCAGCCGCCCGCCACGCCGTCCGCCGCGGCGACTCGCGGCAGCAGCGGCGACGGCGCCGTGACCCTCAGCAGCTCGTCGACCAGCGCCGGGCGCAGCTCGGCGTCCGCCGCCTGGTCCCACAGCCGGGCGTCCGCACACCAGGCCGCGGCCCGGGGCAGCGCCGCGACCGTGGTGTTCACCGCGGCGACCGCCACCATCGCGGACAGCGCGTCGTCGTCGGCGCCCAGCAGCCGCCGCAGCCGCGCCGCCGCCTCGGCCGCCCGCGCCCGAGCCCTGCCGCGGCCCGGTCCTGGCAGCTCGCTGCGGACCGAGGCGGCCGCGGCGTCGGCAGCCGCCTCGGCGACGGCCGACCACGACGCGCCCGAGCCGAGCAGCGTGCAGACCACCGATCCCGCCAGCTCCCGGGCGAGCGCGACGAGGTCCACCTCGCCGCCCGCGGCCAGCGGCTCCAGCCGCCGGACGAGCAACGGCTGCCACACCGTCCGCAGTCGTTCGACGCCCGACGCGCCGAGATCCCGCGCCACACGGCGCCGGCCGGCCCGGTGGACGCCGCCCTCCTGGTCGAAGAGGACCCCGCCGTCCCGCTCGCCCGCCGCGCCCAGCGCACTGCGCGCGGCGCCGCCCGTCGTCCCGGCCGCCGTGCGGTCCAGCGGCAGCCGGGTCAGCACCTCGCGGTACGCGTCCGCGTCGTGGATCAGCAGGGTGCGCCCGATCCTGCGGACGGGACGGCCGCGGGAGGCGGCGAGCAGCGCGAAGAGGACGGGGTGGCCGCGGAGATAGACCCGGTGGTCCCTGCGGCGGGCGCGCGCCAGACTCTTGGAGCGCGCGTCCGTCGCCGCTGCCCGCGGCCGGAGCGGGACCCGAGCGGTCATCGGCCCTCCTCCTGCGCCGAGCCGCCCGGCTGGACCCATTCGACGCCCAGGCGCTCCGCCGCGAGCCGCGAGGTCGCGGCCCGGTCCGGTTTGCGCGAGCGCCCCGAGAGCGGGATGTCCGCGAAGAGCAGCGCGTCGGGCCGCGCGGAGCCCAGCCGGCGCAGCGGCTCGGCGAGCGCGGTGCGCAACTGGCCCTCGGAGCGGCCCGGCTGCGGCTGGACGACGGCGACCAGCTGCTCGTCCCCGTCGCCCGCCGGGACGCCGACCAGCACGGCGAGCTCCACGCCCGGCAGCTGCAACGCCGGCTCGTACAGCCCTGGATAGATGTTCTCGGCCCTGCGCAGCACCATGTCCTTGCAGCGGCCCGCGAGGACGATCCGGCCCAAGCCGTCGAGATGGGCCCGGTCGCCGGTGCGCACCCAGGGGTCGGGGTCCTCGCCGAGGTAGCGGTCGCGTGCGGCGGGCCCGGTCGCCAGCAGCTCGCCGCCCGGGTCCGTCTTGGCCTCGACGCCGGGCATCGGGGCGCCGACGAGGTCGCCCTCGCCGTCGTACGCCGCCTTCTCCCGGGACTCGACGGCGGCGGCCGGGAACAGCTCGGTGAGCGCGTACACGCCCCAGGCCTCGGCGGCGCCCGCGGCCCTGACCCGGTTCAGCAGCTCGGCGCTCGCCGGCGCGGAGCCCGTCCACACCCGGCCGGTGAAGCGGGCGCCGGCGCGCAGCGCGTCCCGCAGTTGAGGAGGCGTCAGATAGGTGCCCTGGGGCCGGAGCCTGCCCAGCTGCCGGGACAGGACCTTGGGCGAGCGCGCGGGCAGCGCGACCGGCGCGCCCTGCGCGAGCGCCGGGACGAGCACGAAGAACGTGCCGCCGACGACGGGTTCGCCGGCGCGTGCCTGGAACAGGCCGGAGACGCTCTCCATGCCGGCGGCCAGGCTCGACCGGGTGTGCACCACGGCCCTCGGGCGGGAGGTCGTGCCGGAGGTGAAGACGATGACCGCGTCCGCGTCGCCGTGGTCGAGCACCGGCGCCTGGGCGCCGGCCGGCCGAAGGGCGGGCGCGCAGCCCGGCAGCCGCGGGCCGACCGTCGCCACCGGGGCGAGCTCGGCCAGCTCGGG